>CAZXGY010000009.1:0-12621 GCA_964640455.1 uncultured Sulfurovum sp. | reverse complement strand
TACACTTGATCGACTTCTAAGTATGTCTTCTGTTACAAGCGTGAGTTCTGAAAGTATAGTTAAGAATTCAAAGGTTTTATTCCAGTTTGATTCCATTTTTGAATTTATGAACAATAAATTAATTCCAAGATTCTCAGAAACATTAAAGGCCATAAATAGTAAATTTGAAATAAATCCAGGGAAGAAATCAGGAAAAATATATTTTGAATTTAGTCAAGGAAGTATGGATTTTGATTGTGTTGTATGGAGAAATGATAAAGAAGTGAAAGTTGCATTGGATTTTCGTTCAGGTAATAAAAATACGATATATAAATGGTTTAGTAAATATTTATTAGATGCGTATCCAAATATGAAGTATAAAAAAAGTGTAAAATATGCATTTCTTGTACTAGATTCTTATACTTTTACTAATGATGATATTGAAAAAGGTGAAGAGGGTAAAAATGACATATACAAGACTATAGCTATTAAGGCTTATGAAGAAATCATTCCGAAATTAAATAAACATTATCATGAATTAAAACCTTTAGTAGAGCAAACACAATCTTTTATTAAAAAACTTACTTATAATATAGAGCATGTTTTCACAAAAGAAGAAGGGTGGATAATTGATAAAGGAAGGATACTAAACTTAAGTAACAGTAGTGGACCACTTGGTATTTATCACTCTAGTTGGAATAATGCATTCGCTATTTCTATTGAACCAAGTAGCTCTTTTTTTAGAAATTTATATTTTGGTATAAAAAGAGGTAGTTCAAAATTAAACTTTGATAAAACATCATCTACAAATATTCTTAGTGAATTTCAAAATAAATTTAATGGGGGATCAAGTGACTCATCATGGGTGTATGCAAGAGTCTTTGAAGAGTATAGTAATACTATCGTTGGTGAACCTTATTATGAAAAATCAGGAGAATATGCCTATAGTGATAAAGAAAGTGAGAATGAAGCATTAAGATATATCTTAACTCAGTTAGTTGCAATGAAATCATATAAAGATAAATTGACTGAACTTGCAAGTACCAAACAGTAATAAAAATGTATAAATATAAAAACCTAATAAATCAATGTCGGCTCATAAAACAAAAAGATGATTATCTTTCTAAAAATACAGGCTATAACTTTAATATTTTTTCTATATTAGATAGAGAGAGGTATGAAGTAGGTACACATTCATATTTTCTTTATGAGTTATTTAATCCATCAGGAAGCCATGGGCAAGAATACAAGTTTATTCATCTGTTTTTAACATATGTCTTGGGTCTATCAAACTATGGAAATAGTGATACTATCATAGTGGAACGTGAATCATTAACTCAAAACAATAGAAGAATTGATTTTACTATAGAATGTGATAATCTTATTATAGGTATTGAGATGAAAATTGATGCAGGTGACCAAATGAATCAGCTGTTTGATTATGATGCAGAATTAAAATATAGGGCTAAAGGTAAAAAAGACATTCTCTTATATTATTTGACCCTTGATGGTAGTGATGCTTCCGAATATAGTCTAAACGGCTTGTCAAAAGATACCGTGCATAATTTATCTTTTAATAAAGATATTTACTTATGGGTAAAAATGTGCATGGAATCGGTTGTCTCTATACCTATATTACGAGATGCCTTAAATCAATATCTTATTTTGATTGAGAAACTTACAGGGAAAAAGGAGAGTATTGTGGATGAAATTAGTGATTTATTATTAAAGGATGACAACCTTGCTGTAGCTATTGAACTAGAAAAATCCGTTAGCAAAGCAAAAGTAAAGATACAACATAAATTTTGGAAGATGTTTTTAGAGAAACTACCTAGTGACTTTAAGTTTGTAGATTTTGACTTTAAATCAACAGACTTAGATAGTAAGGTTGATAAATATTATGAGCTTTCTAACGGTTACAGATATTATGGTGTTAAATATGATATTTTGACAGCAAAAGATTATACAATTAGTTATTATATAGAGTTACATAACAAACTCTACCATGGTTTAACAGTCAGTAAACAAAGTACAGATGGAGTAATGGAACGTGCAGGATATAGTGATGAAAATATTTATTTAAATATAAGAAATACTTTATTTGAAAAGAATATTTTTGTTTACAAAAGTGCATGGTGGATTGCAAGAAAACATTTTGATTGTTTTCCTGAAATAGATTTCTATAATTTTAATACCTACGCATTACAGCTAAATGATAATACCGTATTGGAGAAAAGTGTAGAATGTTTAGTAGCTGAAATAATAGAGTCTTTGGAAAAAGTTAAAGTTCTTTTTCCTGAGATGATAATAAAGCTATAAATGCAAGGAGATTCAATTGTAAGGGGAGTAGTTAGAAAAATTATCAATACCAATTAATGTCTACATATTATTGTATAGTTCAATAAGAAATTAAAAATAGGAAGAATCAATATGAAAAAAATATTTAAATTAATTATGGGTATTTTACTATTAAATGTAAACATAATAGCAAATACACAAGGTGAGTGCACTGATACACTTATGGAATATACCGATGAACTCAATCAGTTAACTCAATCAAGAGATAAAGAAAGATTGAAAATTTTAGATAAAAAAGTTAAAAAACTAGTTAATCTATGTAATGATTCTGATGTAAATGATGATTTTGACCAAGATGGATTTTATGTATATGGATTAAAGCATTTAGCTGAATATACGGATAAGTTAATTAAGGATATGAATACAGTTTTACCCGTAAATAATTATTCAGAAGCAGAAAGTGCAAAGCTTATTTCATTTGATCTTAAAAGTAAAAAAGCTATTTTTGAAATTATGAATTATGTAGAAAACCATAAAGTAAATATTACGTTAAATAATCAAAGTCAGATTTTAAATCTTTCTACTTATGTAGGTAGAAACGCAAAGATTGCATATGATACAACTCACAATATTTTAAGTCAAGTAGCATTTGATGCTATAGTTGTAGGATTGCCTGAATGTACCAATCCAAAACTTATAGATAAAGTATTGCAAAAAATTCAAAATCGCATTAAACAAGTAATACCAATAATGATTAGACAAAAGAGTTATGATGCAAGTGGTCATAGAATCTTAAGTGACTCTCAAATTGAAAAATTAAAACAAAAAAGGTATAGGCAACTTACTGAAATGGAACTTGTAGACATTCAGTCTGATGGGATTGATGAGATTGCTAAAATGCATTTTTGTAGAGGCGAATTTAGAAAACAAGGAAGCCAAATAGATAATCTATTTTATTTTTATCTGAAACAAAAAGAAGCTGGATCGACAGATATTAAAATCTATTTTGAAGGTGATGAAGCGAAAATGAAATTATATAGGGATAATGAAAGAAGCAAAGAAGAATGTAAGAATAATAATCAAGAGGGTTGCTATAAGCTCGCAGAATCTTATTTGCATGGTCTTGCCGTACCACAAAGTTATAAAAAAGCACTAGAATTATATCAAGTACCATGTAAAAAGGGTATTGCAAATGCATGTACTCAAATAGGTTTTATTTCTGAATTAAATCGTGATACTTTTACAGCAGTTGACTACTATGCAAAAGGATGTAGTTTAGGTGATAATGAATTCGGATGTGCAAGTTTGGGGATGTATTACTCTAAAGGGATAGCCGTTAGGCAAGATTATAATAAAGCCCTGGAACTATTAGGAAAAGGCTGTGATGCAAAAAATGCTGAGGCATGTAAGGAATACTCAATTATTAATTCTAAGATAAATTTAAAATGACCCTCTCAAAATCCCAATACATCAGAGGCTTACAATGCCATAAGTCTCTCTGGCTTTATAAAATAACCCTGAACGAAGGGAAACAACTGACCATCAAACAGAATCACGGTTTAACACATGACATACTGTAGGAGAGTGGCTAAAGAGCTTTTCCCTCTTACTAAAGAAAGTAATTGAAAAGTAATGCAATAATTAATATTTAAGAACAAAAATTGAACATATATGATAATGCCACAAACATCTAATAACAAGATTTATATTTATGATATAATAACCACACACTATAGAAGGATACACAATGACAGCTAAAATGGACAATAACTTTATTAATTTTGTTGATTTTATAGATGTGGCTCTTGAAGCATAAAATACTGCCCCAAGAAAACTCTTTGAAAAGATGATGAGTATGATGATGTCAACCTTTCATGCACAAGAAGTAGAGCTAGAGAAGTTAGTCTTAGCAATAGATGATATGAATGTAATACCTGTAGATGATTTGGACGAGTTTTATGATACTATGCTTGATACCGTAGAAGATATTAAACTTTTCAAAAAGAAGATAGAAACTTTTAGTACAGAAGATGTTCTTTTCCAAGAACTTTATACACAACTAGATACACTCCATACTGCACTAATCGTTTACATGGACAGAATGGGACAACTAGAAGTGCGTTTACTTCAATCTGCCTAATTAAATCATGACTACTGTCAATACATCTGAAGCTAAATTTTTTAGCGATGTGTTAAATGTGGTATACTATGGATAAAAAAGGAGTGCTAAAAATGCATTTGCAAATAGAAGTTAATGACACAAAATCAAGTATGTTTTTAAAACTTTTAGAAACTTTTAAAGTTGGTAACATTGTTAATGCTTATTCCGTAGTAGCTGACAGCAAAGAAAATGAAACCGCAGAAATATTGGCAGACATTGCTATGCTAGGTGAGACATTAGAAGAAGCAAAAAAAGGTCTGGGTAGTCATACAGGAAGACATATAGTGCTTGAAGATGCATAGCTAGCAATGTCTTTGAACAAACTAGAGATAGTAGAACATCCACTTTATGAAAAAGCCTTTAAAAAACTTTCTAAGAAGTTTAAAAATATAGAACAAGATGTAGATGCTTTTTTGTCATCTGTACATAGCCCAAGTGACTTAGGTGTAGAATTAAAATGTAATGTCTATAAAGTTAGGATAGCAAACTCCAGTAAAAATAAGGGTAAAAGTGCAGGTTACAGGTTACTTACTTATGTGGCAATGATAGAGAATGAACTACACCTTTTGTATATCTATGATAAAAGCTCTATAGGAAACCTAAGCGAATCAGAAGTAGATGCTATGATAAGTAGTGCTTTAGGTAATTAACTAGAGACCTTAAATTTTGAAAGTTTTGTTATTGACAATTACTGTCCATATATAATCCTATACTTTAAGCATCTAAAAAATAGGAGCACCAAATGACCCTCTCAAAATCCCAATACATCCGAGGCTTACAGTGCCATAAGTCTCTCTGGCTTTATAAAAATAACCCTGAATTAAGAGAAAAAGCAGACCATCAAACAGAGTCACTTTTTAACACAGGACATACAGTAGGAGAGTTAGCAAAAGAACTTTTTCCTCATGGGGTAGAAGTAGCGTTTGATGCGAGTAATTTTAACGGCATGATAGAAAAGACCAAAGAACTCATAAACAATGGCACAAAAGTTATCTATGAGGCAACCTTCAATGAAAATGGCATCTTTGTTATGGTAGATGTACTGGTTAAACATGGTGATGCTTGGGATATGTATGAGGTAAAAGCCTCTACACAAGTAAAAGAAGTACACACTAATGACACTGCAATACAGTGGTACACGCTTAGCAGCACCCTTAACCTTCATAAAGCCTATATAGTACACATAAACAATCAATATGTACGAGAAGGTACATTGGACGTAAAAGCGTTGTTTACCGTGGAAGATATAACTGATAGTGTCATAGAAAAGCAGGAGGGTATAAAAGCAAAACTTTTAGAGATGGAGAGTATGCTAGAGGGTGATGTGCCAGATATAGACATAGGGAAGCATTGTGATGACCCTTATATTTGTGACTTTAGTTCACACTGTTGGAAGCATGTGCCCAAAGAGAACTCTGTCTTTGACATCTCGTATGCTATGGGAAAACAGTGGACACTTTATGAGCAAGGCATCTTACATATAGATAATGTACCTAAAAACTTTACTTTTGGTGCAAATGCTACTTTGCAAATAGAACAACATAAATCACAAGAAGTTATCATAGATAAACCGAAAATAAAAGCGTTCCTTGATACCATTGAGTATCCTATAAACTTCTTTGATTTTGAGACCTTTCAAAATGCCATCCCACGATTTGACAACCAAAGACCTTATGCACAAATGCCATTTCAGTATTCACTACACATTTTACATGAAGATGGCACTTTGGAACACAAAGAGTTTCTAGGCGATGAAAACAGTGACCCACGAGAGTCATTGGCTAAACAGATGCTAAAAGATATTACACCCCTTGGCTCCATAGTAGCCTATAGTCAAGGCTTTGAAAAAGGACAGATACGAAACTTAGCAGAGGCAAATGAAGCGTTAAGTGAAGTACTATTGGCACTCAATGAACGTTTTGTAGATTTGGCTGACCCTTTTAGGAAAAAAGAATATTATCATCCTTTATTTAAAGGTAAGTACTCCATTAAGATAGTACTACCAACACTCTTCCCTAACGATAATGAACTAGACTATAAAAAACTAGGATCTGTGCAAAATGGTGGTGATGCTATGGATACCTTTGCAAATTTATATTTACTCAAAGATAAAACAAAAAAAGAAGAAATCAAAAGAGACTTATTAGTATATTGTCGTTTAGATACATTAGCAATGGTTCGACTATGGGAAAAGTTGCATGAGGTTAGTAGATAATTCGATACCTAAGTTTTATCCCCTATTTATCCCCTGAAGTGATATAAGTACTGTGTATGTATGATAGTGGTATGATTATTTTATCTCTTTCTAACATCGGTGATACCGTCAGAAACATCGTATTTCAGGGCTTTGTGAGAACGTGCCTTTATGGGAAGGTACTGCTGTAGAAGTTACAGTTAACTAGTTTTTACATACATCCCTTTTTTGGGGTGTACCCCTACTCTTTCTTTTTCAATTCTACCCTATTTCAACTTCTTACGCTATACTCATATAACAACAAGTAAGGGAAAAGTACATTGCATTTTAATGAATATCTAAAAACATGTCGTGAAGAAAGTAGCCTTACGCAGGAAAAACTTGTGGAAGAACTCTATCAGTTTAATATTGACCTTTTTGAAGGACTCGATACCAATGCCTTGAGTAAATGGGAAAGAGGTGTGACTAAACCACGACTCAATAAACAAATACAAATACTTAAATATTTTCAAGAACAGACGGGAATTGCCTTGCCTTGTCATGAAAAATATACAGTCCATGAAGCAGAAGAGATCATCTGTCAGGCGGGTATACAAAACTTATTAGGTAAAAGTAAAGAGTTAGTACTCAACTTTCCATCAAATATGATCGTAGCAGAAGATTTGAAAGTAGTACAATTGCGTAATACTGATATGTTAGATAAAGTCTTAGATATTAATGTAGATTTAGATAAAGATTTTAACAGAAACCTAACAGAACTAAACTCAGAACATTTTAAAATGTGGGCACTGCATCCAGATAATACTTTTTATGTTTGTGAATATAAAGAGCAGTTTTTTGGACTCTTATTTACGTTAAGGTTAAAACCTGAAGTTTTTGAAAAAATTATCAATTTTGAGATGCTGGAAAAAGAGCTTACAGGAGATGACTTTGCATCTTATGATGAGCCTGGTACGAGTTATATTCTCTCTTTCTTTGCTATGAATGAGATGGCTGCATCAATGCTCTTTCTGCGTTATTATGCCTATCTTATAGCACATCAAGATGTGATTACTGATGTAGGACTAGCGACTATGATGGAAGATGCAAAAAAATTAATAAAAAATATGAATTTGTACCATGCAAATAGTAAAATAATGGGTGAAGATTTTGAGATGCAAACCTATAGAGAAACTTTAGCTAATTTTCTAGCTTCAGAAGCTGTGATAAAAATGATTCTTTCTGAGCAGGATTGTCCTGAAGAGTAGAGAGCTCTATGATATCAATAGCTTTATCGATGGGTTTAATGTATACAAGATACTCTTTTTCACTAATCTTTTCTTCTTTATAGAGTGTATAATATAATTCTAGTAGTCTATATAAAAACTTTAAACCGTGGCTGTCTGGCATTAGAAGACCTGTTTTATATGTATGAGAACTTCTAATTCATTGTGATTTTTTTTCATAAGTTTCAGGTACTGACCTACCTCACCTACAGTGCTTAATCCTAGTCTAATCACTCTTTCTAATTCTTTTTTATTCATAATCATTCCTCATAAAAGATAGAATATTATAGAAAGATACGTAGAGAGATGTAAGGGCATAAGAAAATAATTTAATTTTTGAAAATGACTAGTTAATAATCTATACCCTCTTTGGGTAATCCTTTATTTTCATCATATTTCTCTTTTTTACAACCCTCAGGTTTAGACTCACAGTATTTTGTATAAGCTGTTTTTGCAAGCACTAAAATAAGGACAAGCATCATAAATATTAAAAATGTTTTTTTCATATAGTAACTATAGCAAAATATTTTTAGATATAATAATCTTATTATAAATTAGGAGATATAAATGAATGAAATTATGGCGTTTATAATGCAACACCAAATAGAGACACTGTTACTCGTATTTGGGATGATATTGTTAGCATTTTTTATTACACATTGGCAAGAGGTGAAGTTTTGGTGGCTTAACTTCTCTTATAACTTCCCTGTCATAGGTAAAATGTCAGGCTTGGCAAAAGATATAGAGGGTTTTGATGAAAACCACAAATGGTTCTATTCAGAAGAGAGACTCTGTCGTGATTACTACAACTTTTATGAAAAAGTAGATAAAGATAGCGAAAGTTTCGATGAAGCAAAGGCATACTTACACTCTGTAGGAGAGCTAGGGCGTAAACCAACGCCAACTTTTATCTGGGTGATGATATTTGCATTGGTTATCGTAGAAGCATTTGGTTTTGCTTATGTACTCGCTGGGTTTACTATACCAGGGGCTAGTGAAGCGACACAACAAAAAGGTGCTATAGGTGTGGCAGCGATGCTCGCTATTTTACTTGTATGGCTTACACACATGACAGGGCAAGAGTTACATAAAAATACGCTCATTAAAAAAATACGCCGTTGGTACAAAAATGACAATGCAGGTGGAAGCAACTGGAGAGACTTAAAACCAGATGAACAACTCATTACCATAGATAATACCTTTGATGATGATAAGTCCCCTAACTACATCCGTCTACTCAACAGACTAGATGCCAATGATAAGGTAAAAACTACCTACTTAAAGACTATCTTGACACTTCTGTTTATAGGGATGGTAGCTGTAGGTGCAACATATATTAGACATATTACTTTAGAAAATGAGATAGCATCCTCACATGAAAGTGCTATCAGTATATTTAATGACAATGCCTCTCCTTTTGGAGATGCAGGTGATGATATGGGTTCACTCTTTGGAGATGATGATAGTAAAGGTGCAGAAGATGATTTGGCTTCACTTTTTGGTGATGATGCACCAAGTAGTGAGACACAAGCACCTGCAGGTACATCTAAACTTACGAGTGAAGATATTAACAACCAAAAAGGTGGAGATGCTACCTTTGTTATCTTGGGACTACTTTTTGTCTTTATTCAGATTTTGGGTATCTTCTTTGGAATGCACTATGACTTTGCTGGACGTGAGTCTAAAGAGGCATATGAGTGTCTACGAGGCTTTAGTACTAAAAAAGCCTTCTTAGCCTACTATGAAAGAGCAAAGACACATATCTCTCGTGTGGCACAAAAGCAGTTACAAAAGCTACAGCATAAGATGAATATCAATAATGACAATATGGGTACAGATGCAGAGACTACCGCTATCTTACGTAATAACAAAGATAGAACCTTTAAACAGTACCTTACCTTTGAGGATAGATAGTATGAGAAAAATATTATTGACATTTCTTGCTATAGGTACACTACTTATGGCTCGTAATGACGTGCCTAGCTGTTATGAAGCACTTAAGCTTACAAACCCTAGCCCAACTATAGAAAAAGAACTTTTTATTTTAGTAGACCAAACAACACCACTAGATAAAAAGATGATGATCTATACGTATAAGAACATGATGAAATTTATTAAAAATGGATATGCCGTGACTATTGCCTCTTTTTCTGCAAATGCCAATGGTAAATATACTGATGTAGCCTATGCAGGTAAATTGGAAGCACTTTTACCTGATGGCTCTAAACATGACATTGCTAAAAAGATACTACGTAAGTATCAAGGGTGTATGAATGGGCAGTATAAATATGCAAAGAAAAAGGCAACAAAGGCACTAGTAGGCGTACTAAAAGGTGCAAACAAAAAGTTACCACACTCTGACATTATTAAGTCGTTGGATGATATTTCTAAACATATTATTCAACCTTCAAAGGCGTCAAAGAAAGTGGTACTTCTTGTATCTGATATGATAGAACACTCTTCTATTACTACTTTTTATAGCAAAGGTAATCTCAAAAAAGTAAACACAGATAAGGAGATGGCAAAAGTAAAAAGCTCTGGACATGTGGCTAACTTTTCTGGAGCAAGTGTCTATGTTATAGGTGCTGGTATTATAGGTAACAAGGGTTATAGAGATGCCAAAACACTCAAAGCATTGACAAACTTCTGGGAGAGCTATTTTTCTACGACAAATGCAAACCTAAATGCTTTTGGTACACCTATGCTTTTAGAAGATATAGAGTAAATTAAAAGTAGGTATAATACGCCAAAAATGAAGTAGGAAATGACATATGCAACGAGTGATATATCTTTGCCTACTTTTATTTTTTTCAAACACTCCCCTCGCTGCAAAAACAAGCAAATATAATTTTTATCCTATAACGCCTTTTAGCAACAGTAATGTTTATATTGATGCAAATAGTAGTGTAGAAAACCCATTTCAAATATCTCTTTTAGCGTATGAGAATGAACTTCCCTCTAGAATAGATCCAAGATATGAAAAACTCATAACCCAACTGGCTTATGTCCAGGTATTTGCTATTGGAACCATCGGTGTTATTGCACTCTTGCCTGAAAATGTGAGTAATTGGACGGAAGAAGATAAAACACTGGTAGATGCACAAGAACTTTTAGCCAAACATGCAGATAATATTGCCAAAGGTCCTGTATGGGATAATGATGAATGGGCGGTCAATTATATAGGTCACTCAGTGGCTGGTTCTTATTTTTATGTTTGGGGACGTCAGTCTGGTTTATCTTGGCAAGAATCAGCAGTACTTACCACACTGATGTCTACATTCTTTTGGGAATATGGCTGGGAGGCTTTTGCAGAAGTACCCTCTACGCAAGATCTGATTATTACGCCTTTACTGGGGTCTTTGTTAGGAGAAGGTACAAACTATCTCTATAATAAGGTGATGGAAAATGATGGAAAAATTTATAACTCTTATATCCTTGGTGGCATAGGTAGAGCACTTTTAAACCCTATTGGTGAGATGAATATGTATTTGGAGAGTGTCTTTGATGCTGCAGATATAGAGATATCTGTAGATTACTCTTACACGCAAAATATAGATAACTATAGACTGAGAAGTACTATAGAAAACAATGGTCAAAGACAATCTTATTTTAAATTGGATTTTAAATTCAAATATTAACAAAAATAGTTATACTTTCAGTATGAAAAATCTTAAAAATGCACTTTTACTCAAACAACTTTATCAACTTAAACAGTTAGGTTATAAATATACTTCTGTAACTATTTTTAAAGAAGATGAGCCAGATTTAACACTTCCCAATACCATAGAGACATTGAAGAAGCAAGCCCATGAGTGTCATCTCTGTCAGCTCTCAAAATCTCGAAACAAGGTTGTATTTGGAGAAGGCTCAGAAACAGCAATAGTGATGATAGTAGGAGATGCTCCAAGTAACAGTGATGATAGCTCAGGAAAGGTATTTACCGGACGTTCTGGAGAGTTACTTACGAAGATGATTGAAAATGTTTTAGGGTTAAAGCGACAAGAAGTGTATATTAGCAATGTGCTCAAATGTCGTGCATTAGATACACAGTCACCCTCACCTGCTTTTGCCCACACTTGCCACCCCTATCTCCTTAAACAGATAGATCTTATAAAACCTAAAATTATCATTGCTTTTGGTGAGTTGGCTTATCAGTACTTAACGGGTGATGATAGCAGTTTAACGGAAACAAGAGGGACGGTATATGAAAAAGAGGGATACAAAGTAATTCCAACCTATCATCCAAACTACCTACTTAGAAATCCAAGTGTTAAAAAAGAGGTATTTGAAGATTTGAAGAAAGTGAAAGTTTTATTGGAAACTAGGTAAAAAAGGCTTACGCCTTTTTTACCATACCTTCAATCGTAGCAACAATGCTAGGATCTTCTAGTGTTGAGATATCTTGTGTAATTGCTTCATTTTTAGCGATGGCTCTTAAAATTCTTCTCATGATTTTTCCAGATCTTGTTTTTGGAAGATCTGGTACAAAGACCATATCATCACAGAGTGCAATAGCACCAATCTCTTTTTTAATAATCTGATTGATTTCTTTCATTGTTTCAATCTCATCACCTATATTATCATCATGTTTAAGTACGATATAGGCAAATATACCTTCACCTTTGAGTTCGTGTGGTTTACCTACGACTGCAACGGCTGCAACATTGTCATGTTTTTTAATGGCAGCTTCAACTTCAGCTGTACCCATACGGTGACCAGATACG
>CAZXGY010000008.1:0-13089 GCA_964640455.1 uncultured Sulfurovum sp. | reverse complement strand
AAATTTAATTATTGTCGAATCACCAGCAAAAGCACGAACTATCACAAACTTTTTAGGCAAAGAGTATAAAGTCATTGCCTCCAAAGGACATATCCGTGATTTACCCAAAAGTACTTTTGGTATCACAATAGATGATGAGACAGGTGATTTAATACCCAAATACTCTATTCCTAGAGATGCCAACCCTATAGTCAAAGAACTCAAAAAACTTGCGAAGGAAGCCGAAACCATCTTTATAGCGACCGATGAGGATCGCGAGGGGGAAGCTATTGGTTACCATATTGCAAAAGCCATAGGTAAAGAGCCTACAGAGCTTCCACGTATTGTATTTCACGAGATTACGAAGTCTGCTATACAACATGCTCTAGAGACACCTCGCAAGATAGATATGGACTCTGTAGATGCTCAGCAGACTAGACGTTTACTAGACCGTATTGTAGGGTACAAACTCTCTCCTTTACTTGCCTCCAAAATACAAAAAGGACTCAGTGCTGGTAGAGTGCAAAGTTCTACTCTTAAACTTGTGGTTGAAAAAGAACGTGAAATAAAAGCCTTTAAGCCAGAAGAGTTCTGGACAATAGATGCACTCTTTCAAAAAAATATTGATGCTGCCATTTATGATTATAATGGGTTAAAAATAGACAAACTCACCATCAAAAATGAAGCAGATGCTACTGAAATTGTCACTGCTGCAAAGAGTGAGTCTTTCATTGTGACATCTATAGAAAAGACCAAACGTAAAACAAAAACACCTCCTCCATTTATGACATCTACCCTACAACAAGCTGCTTCTACACAATTAGGCTTCTCTCCTAAAAAGACTATGATGGTTGCACAAAAGCTTTATGAAGGTGTAAAAACCGATAAAGGAAGCATGGGTGTCATCACCTATATGAGAACCGATTCGATGAACCTTGCGAAAGAAGCTGTAGAAGGAGCTCGAGAGTATATCAAAGCTACGTATGGTGATAAATATTTACCAAGTAAAGCTAAGTCTTATGTCACGAAGTCAAAAGGAGCACAAGAGGCTCACGAAGCCATACGTCCTACGATGGTAGAGTTTGATTCTAAAATGGCTGCTGATTACCTCTCTGTAGATGAACTTAAACTCTATAGACTCATCTACAACCGTTTCTTAGCCTGTCAAATGACAGAGGCAGAATTAGAATCTCAAAGTATACTCTTTAAAGGGGATAAATGTACCTTTAAGGCATCAGGGAGAAAACTTCTTTTTGATGGTTTCTATAAAGTTACAGGACACGGAGACAAAGATAAACTGTTACCAGATCTAGAAAAAGGTCAAGAGGTAAATCTTGATGATATCAAACCCGAACAACACTTTACTGAGCCTCCTGCGCGTTATAATGAAGCAAGTCTTATTAAAAAGTTGGAGTCACTAGGTATTGGTCGTCCAAGTACCTATGCACCTACTGTTACAACATTACAAACACGTAAATACATTGAACTAGAGAAAAAACGTATCCACCCTACAGAGATAGCTTTCACGGTAACAGAGATGCTAGAAGAGCACTTCCCTGAAATCGTGGATTCTGGATTTACTGCAAATATGGAAGAGACTTTAGATGAAGTAGCCGAAGGAAAAACATCTTGGCAAACTATCTTAAAAGAGTTCTACACACCATTTTTAAATAAAGTAGAAGATGGAAAGAAAAATATTAAATCTCTCAAGATTGCTATTCCTACGGGAGAAGATTGTCCCAAATGTAGCTCTGAACTTCTTTTACGTAAAGGGCGTTATGGTGAGTTCATCGCTTGTTCCAACTTCCCTAAGTGTAAATACACTAAAAATACCGATGGTACAGAAGTAGAAGGTCCTGAAGAAACCGATGAGAAGTGTGAGAAATGTGGCTCTATGATGGTCATAAAGAACTCTAAGCGTGGTAAATTTCTTGCTTGTTCTGCCTATCCTAAGTGTAAAAATACCAAGTCACTTGAACCTGCTAAAGAACTGACTGTTCCTTGTCCAGAGTGTGGAGGAAAACTTCAAGAACGTGAAGGTAGACGTGGAAAATTCTTTGGATGTGTAAACTACCCTAAATGTAAATTTATTGCTAATTTTGAACCTGTAGATAAAAAGTGTCCAGAGTGTGACTACACTATGGGTAAAAAGACACTCAAAGCTGGTGATATCTATGAGTGTTTCAAATGTAAAACGAAAGTAGATGCGTAGACCTATGTCAAAGCAGATATTTTTATGTGCCATTAATAATATCCTCTCTGGCACCTGTGCAGAAGATTGCAAATTTTGTACACAATCTGTACGTTATCATGCAGATATTGAACGCTATAACTATAAAAAAATAGACCAAATCGTCCAAGAAGCCAAAAGTGCCAAAGCTCAGGGAGCATTAGGGTACTGTCTTGTAACCGCAGGAAAAGGACTTGATGACAAAAAAGTTGACTTTGTTGCCCGTGCAGCAGAAGCTATTAAAAATGAAATAGAAGGACTTAACCTTATTGCATGTAATGGTACGGCAAATAAGGAACAACTTACGTATCTCAAAAAGCATGGCATTGACAGCTATAATCATAATCTAGAAACTTCAGAGCGTTACTATGCAGATATATGTAAAACACATGCATGGTCTGAACGGTATGAAACATGTGAAAATGTAAAGTCTGTAGGTTTAGCCTTATGTTCTGGTGGTATTTTTGGTATGGGGGAGACAAGTGAAGACAGAGATGAACTTCTTAAATCTATTGCTTTCCTCTCTCCAGAATCAACACCACTTAATTTTTACCACCCTAACCCTGCCCTACCTATTAAGACAAGAAACATTGAACTTGATGAAGCAATTAACATTATCAAACAAGCGCGTAATCTTTTAGGTGAAGATAGCCTACTCATGGTTGCTGGTGGACGAGAGCTACTTTTTAATGGCAAAGAGGACCTTATGTTTAAATCTGGTGCCAATGCAATGGTGATAGGTAACTATCTAACCACAGAAGGTATAGAAGCAAGTGCTGATAAAAAGATGCTCTCTACCCTAGGCTATGAGGTAGCCAAAAGTTGTGATACACACTAATATTACCCTTATCCTCATCCTTTCTCTACTGATTTGGGGAAGTCCCTTTGTTGCAAAAACATTACGTCTTCCTATTCCTTCTGTTGAAATTATTTTAGGTTCTATTGTTGCCTATTTTGGATTTATTGGCCATAACCAATATTTTGACCTTATTGCAGAAGTAGGATTCCTGTATCTAATGTTTTTAGCAGGGATGGAAGTAGATCTCAAGGAGATTACACGAAGCCCAAAGGCTGTCATACAAAAATCTATACTTTTTTTATTCCTCATGCTGATGATATCGATTGGCTTTGGGTTTATTTTTGGGTTAAATACTATTGTAATCATTTCTATGCCACTTATATCTATAGGCTTATTGGCAACATTATCTAAAGTATACGGGAAAGAAGAACCTTGGATACGTTTGGCCTTCATTGCAGGTGTATTGGGAGAGATAATAAGTATAGCAGCACTTACTATCTTTGATGCAGCGAGTACCACAGGTTTCAACCTAGAACTAGTGATTAAAATTGCTTACTTACTACTTTTTATTGTGGTCATTTATATCCTTTATAAAATGCTACATCTTCTCTTTTGGTGGTTTCCTGAACTTAAAGGTATTCTTGTGCCTAAGGCAGATACATCTTCTCAAGATATCCGTCTTGCTATGTCTCTCTTTTTCATACTTATAGCCGTAATGCTTTCACTTGATTTAGAACTTGCCTTGGGTGCTTTTATCGCAGGAATTGCTATCTCTGCATTTTTTCATCAGGAAAAGGCACTAGAAGAAAAAATGTCTAGTTTGGGTTTTGGTTTTTTAGTCCCCCTCTTTTTTATCCATGTAGGGGCTTCATTTGATCTCAATGCTCTACCTCTAGAAGGTGTCGTTTCTGGAGCATTACTTATTACCGTACTTATGCTAGTCTCAAGAGTACTTGCGGCAATTATATTAAAAGGGATTTCCGGCTCAAGAGATGCACTACTTGTAGCACTTTCTCTCTCTATGCCATTGACATTACTCATTGCTGTTGCAACGATAGGTTACGAGACAAAACTTTTAGATTTACTCACTTACTATCAACTCATCTTAGCAAGTATCTTTGAAATTCTTATCTCAATGACCGTTATTAAAGTGTTACAAACAAAGAAAAATAAAGAAGACGATTAATCTTCTTTGTTCATCTCATTCACTGCATCTTCATAAGCTTGGTCTGCTGTTACTTTAGCTTCTTCATTTTCACGTGTTAGGTTGATGTCAACTATACTCGTTTTTTTATCTTGTTCACTCTGTTTTACTTCAGTAGCTTCTTCTTTCTTTGGTAGCTCTTGTTGCACTTCTTGTTTTGGTGATTTTTCTATAGTAACTTTCTCAAGCTCTTGTTTCTTCTTCAGCTCTTCTTGCACAGACTGCTTGGTTTCTACTACATTTTGAGCTGATGCTTCTTTTTCTAAAGCAGCCGTCTCTTCTACTTCTTGTTGAGCTAATTTTTCAGCTCTTTGTTTTTCATATGCTTCAACTTCACGTCTCTCTACATCTTTTTTAGCTTCTACTTGTCTAAGTTCTTCTGCTCTTAGTTGTTGTAATTCAGCTTCTTTTTCCTTTACCGCAGCCAAAAGTACTTGCTTCTCTTGTGCTTCTTTTTCTACTTCTGTCACTTGTTCATTTACAACTGTAACAGGTTCTGCGATTACAGTATCTAATGATTTAGCTACTTCATTTTCACCCTCTTCAATAACTGGTGTAGGTGTAACAATCTCTTTATTTTCATTGACTTCATCAATCGTTGGCTCTTGAACTACTTCTTCTTCAGCCGCCTCTTTTAACTCTGCTAACCTTTTTAGTTCAGAAAGTAAAACTTCCTGCTCTTTATCAAGTTTTCCAAAATTTTCTTTTAAATCAAATGGATTATCTGATGCATGTGCACTCACAAGTAGTACCACTATTCCTGCCCATAAATATTGTTTCATACTTTTTCCTTGCCTAATGTTTAATAGTGCATTATATCACACAAATTGATTACTCTTTTGGTTCCAACTGTTTTAACTCAAAAAATTCTTTTTGAAGTCTTTGATTTTTAATCTTTATAGCTCTTTTTTCTTGCAGTAATTCCTGTTTCTTCGTTTTTAGTTGATTCAAAACAGTAAGAGAATTTTCTCCATACATTAAGATACCCACATAAATACCAAACAGAAGAATGCCCAAAACTGTCACCAAAAAAGTTTTAAATGAAAATCCAGCAATCCCCTCTTCGTTTTTAGTCTGTATCATGATAGGTACGCTTTATTCACTAAAGAGTGTTGCACCTAAGTACTCAAACTGCCCAAGCTCATCTTGGATTTCTAAAAGTCTATTGTATTTAGCGATTCTATCTGAACGTGCCGTTGAACCTGTTTTGATTTGCCCCGTATTGAGTGCCACTGCAAAGTCAGCGATGAAAGTATCTTCACTCTCTCCAGAACGGTGACTCATAACACAGTTATACCCATTACGTTGTGCAAGACGTACTGTTTGCATTGTCTCAGACACTGTACCAATCTGATTTGGCTTGATAAGGATAGAGTTTGCTATATCTTTTTCAATCCCTTCTGTTAAAATAGCCACATTGGTTACAAATAAATCATCTCCAACAAGTTGCACTTTATCACCAAGTACCTCTGTAAGATGCTTCCAACCTTCCCAGTCATCTTCATCTAAACCATCTTCGATAGAGACGATAGGGTATTTCTCACACATATCAGCATAGTATGCTGTAAGTTCAGCAGAGGTGATTTCTCTATTTTCAGACTTAAGGACATAAAGTCCTTCATCATTTCTCAATTCACTCGCAGCGACATCAAGCGCAATAGCTATCTGCTCACCAGCTTTATAACCAGCAGCATCAATAGCCTTCATAATCACTTGAAGTGGCTCTTCGTTTGAACTTAAATTTGGAGCAAATCCACCCTCATCACCGACAGCTGTACTCTCACCCATACCATCAATAATTTTTTTAAGATTATGATAAACCTCAGCACAGGCTCTAAGTCCTTCTGAAAATCTATCAAATCCAATAGGCATTACCATATACTCTTGAAAGTCCACAGAGTTGTTTGCGTGTTCTCCACCATTGATAATATTGAGCATCGGTACTGGCATTACCACAGCATTTGCTCCACCAAGATAACGATACAGTGGCATCTTCATGCTTACTGCTGCTGCACGTGCAACTGCCATAGAAACACCTAGTACTGCATTCGCACCAAGGTTTCCATAGTTTTCAGTACCATCTACTTCTTTCATAGTAAGGTCTATTTCTGCTTGGTTAAACGGGCTAAGTCCTACCAATGCATCGTAAATGGCACCATTTACATTTTCACACGCTTTAAGTACCCCTTTACCCATGTAACGGTCACCACCATCACGGAGTTCTAAGGCTTCACGTTTTCCTGTACTCGCACCACTTGGCACAATGGCATTTTCTACGGTACCATCACTAAGGCTTACGGTTACTTTAACTGTCGGGTTTCCCCTAGAGTCCATTACTTCTGTTGCTACGATTTCATCAATAAAAATCATTACTATCCCTTACGTTATAATTAATCTTTTTATTTTATCTAAAAATTGCTGATAGCTCAATAGTAAGGAAAGTGAACACTTGTTAATTTATATACAACTTCCCCTATACAGCGTTAATATAAGGAATAATATTAGATAATATTATTCCTTATATATTCTCTAATATCTTCTTATAATTCGTATATATAGGATTTTTCTTATCAAAATATTCCAATACTACCTTTGTATATCTATCATAAGGATTTTTCTCTTTCCCTAGTACCCAACGTTTGCTATAGGGAATATCATAACTATTAAAAAATGTAGTAAATGGTACAGGAAAATCTGTTCCAAAAAGTAACTTTTCATGCACCTGAGTCTCTAAACTCAAATGATGCAATGCCTTTGCCCGAATAGGTGTCAAAAGTGCCGATATATCTGCATAAAGATTATCATGTTTTTTTAGCATATCTAGCAGTCTAAAATACTCCTTGTTAAAGTATTTAGGATTTTTAGAAAACATAGCACGTAAGCCAAAAGAGTCATAACTTAGTGCCATATGTGCTGCAATAACTGTTACTCCTGCACGAAGTGGAGCATCTAACATCTCTATACTCTCACACGCTTTATAGGAGTGTATACTACTCTCATTTCCTACGTGCACGATGAGTGGTAAATCCAAAGATGCTAGCTTCTCAAAGTAAGGTCTATACCTTTCCTCAGAAGTATCTACATTCCAGTAATTTTGTAAAAATTTTGCACCTTTAAATCCAAGGGCTACATACTTATCTATTAGTTCCAAAGCATCAGGTCGCTTAGGATTAATGGAGAAAAAAGGTATCACCACATCTTTATGCTTCTCATAGACTGCTAACAAATCATCATTGGTCGCACAAACAGTGATATCTTTATGTATACATACCCCCTCATCATCTACTCTCTCATCCACCCCAAAAAGCACCATTTTTTTTACATATTTTGAAGTTCTTGCATTATTGGTCAATCCTTCTACATACGCTTCATAAGGATTCTCTATCAATGCTTTAGGTTCCATACCAAATTTTTTTGCAAAAAATCGTATCGCCAATTTATCATAAAAGCGGTCAAACTTGACTTCAGAGCTTAGTAAATGCGTGTGTATATCTATAGTTTGCATTTTATGTTTCCTTATCTTCTAAATTTTTATTTTTCTCATCATAATCAAGCATCACTCAACCTCTTGTACATTTAAAATCCAAAAATACACCCTATTCATTACTTCATCCTTATATTATTGCGAAAACTTAATACCCATATTATATGTACTAAAAGGGATAATCCTCTCCTCTTCTATCATGAAGTTGCACTCTCTTTTTATGTTTATAGCATCAAAGTTTACCATGTCTGAAAACTCCGATATGACCAATCTGTAGACGTTTTCGTATCCCATATCTTCAGGGGTTAAGAAGCTAGGCCAACAGCAGAAGAGTTTCTTTTTTACTTTGTCTTTTAAGATGCCTGTACCCATGGCAGTGTCAAGGCTCACTGTCTCTATGACACTCTTTACAAACGCCTTATCTTTTTCAAATATCACCGTACCTTTATGCTCTGTTATCAACGACTTTGGTAGTTGTCCTGTTACTGGGAAAAGCTCTGCAAAAGCGTTTCCATCCTTATCTTTTTGCATCGTTTTTGCAGCGTAGCCTACACCTATTTTGTGTGGGTCACAAGGCAATGGAATCATGTCTTCTTTGGTAAAAGGGTTGTTTTTATCATCTATAATAATCTGTCGTATCTGCGAAAGTGTGATACGAAAATCACCACTTGCTTTTATGCGTCCTGCCTCCTCTACTGGCTGAAACACTACACCTCTTACGCATCTATAGGTTCGTGAAAAACGTATGACCTCTGGTATCTCATGCTCATTGAGTCCTTTTTTTACCACCATTACCAATGTTGTGGAGATGTTGTATCTCTCTAGCATCGCTAACGCTTTTAGCCGTACCGTTGACATATCTTGAGCTCGAATATCTTTAAGTACAGAAGGCGTAAGTGAATCAAACTGCAAATAGACTTCAAACCCACCACCCAAAGCCTTAAGTGCCTTGACAAAGCTCTCGTCTTCTGCGATTTTGATACCATTTGTATTTAGCATCAGATGTCTTACAGGTGAAGCTTTGAGGTATTTCAGAATTTTTACTATTTCAGGGTGTGTAGTTGGTTCACCTCCTGTAACCTGAATAAGATCAGGCTCACTCTCGGTCTCTAGCAGGGTAGAGAGCATCTTCTCTATGCTCTTCATACTTCTGTGGTTACCAAGCCCTGGTTCTGCTGCGTAGTAGCAGATATTGCACTTCATATTACACTCATCGGTTATGTTAAAGAGTGCAAGACAGGGGTGGTTTTGGTGTTGTGGGCAGACACCACAGTCAAAAGGACACCCACGCAGTACTTTTGTTAGTGGTTTTTCAGGTAAATCTGGTGCTTTTAGGTACTCATCACAGAGCTTATAGTAGTCAAAATCTGTCGATATTTTGACCATACTCTCTCCACATTTGGGACAAAACTTGCGTAAAAACACCTCATTGTCTTTGGTGACGATGTGTGTATCTATAAGATGATTTAAGTTGCCACATAGGTGACAAAAACTTTGAGTAGCGGTTAGGAATAGATCATATTTTGTTGAATAGCGTGCCATCTGCACTCCTTTTTAGATAGATGATGGCATAGACCACCAAGACCAAACAGATAAACTGAAACAGATTGAGTCCAAAAGCTATACTGCTATAGGGCTTAAGAAACTCCCATACAAACCGTTGAGAGGCGTAGTAGAGTACAAATAGATAAAAAATATTCTCCTCAAAGTAGGCTCTTTTGTGCCTATATATCCACATACTATAGAGGAAAAAACCAAACATCATACCACTCTCGTAGAGTTGTACAGGGTGTCGCAAAACAGCATCTCCAAAATCTACACCCCAAGGCAGTGTGGTTACTACACCATAGGTATAGTCATCAAGCCCTACCATAAAACACCCCACTCTCCCTATAGCGATACCCAATGCCAAAGAGGGAACAAAGTACGCCCCAGTTGACCCCCTGATGCCCGTAAAGTACTTGAAAAACTCTATACTTACAATGGCTCCAAATATTGCACCCAAGATAGATTTACCTAAGACAATATGCTCTTGTGAGTCCAGATATATATTGAGCGAACCTACCACTATAGCACCCACTACAAACCCAACAATAAGTAGTGTATAGTAGTTGTCCCTATCTTTTTTTGATAAAGTACTCTTCTGCGTACTGCGTATATGTCTCTTGATATAAAAAGCTGCCATATATGAGAGTAGGTCAAATATAAAATGAATAAACATAAGCTATCTCACTCCCATGACAAATCCATTACACGAAAATATATTGACAACCAATAAGAGAAAAAATCCTCTTAAAGCAACCATGTATGTCAAAAGTCCATCATTGTCACTCTTTACATCTTCTCTATATGCTTTGTAGATACGGTAGAGATAGTATATAAAAAACCCTATGCTAATAGGTGCTAAAGCCTTTGACAACACAATATTTTCTGCGTACCCCATACTATTCATGGAGGTCTGCACGATAATCATCGTCACAAAAAAAGATAACAATACTGCTACTGACCCAAGTATAAATCTAAAAACTTTTTTCATCTTCTCTCCTTGTTAATATGTAGAAAAAACCTCTTCAAGTTGTTCTGCTTCTGCTAAATCTTTAGGTGTTATCATCACTCTATCTAAAGGGATTTTATTTTCTATTACCTAATTCCTATTCTTTAATTTAAAGAAAATAAAACTACTAACCAATCCAAAGATCAGTATACATAGCATTATAAAATCTAAATAATATTCTATATTTATCACTTTATTTTCAGCACCTAACATATACCATTTTGCTATGATTAATTTTTCTAAAATATAAACAAAAACTGCACTTATATAAAATGAAAATACTGTTACTCTATTTGTAAAAAGTATACTGACAAATAAAGCAACAAATAGTGAAATCTTCATAGCCATTCTAGAATGGCCTCCCAGTGCAATTGTAGTTATTATTTCAAAATCACCATTTTCACGGATAACTTCGCTCATAGGCAAAAATAATAATTGCAGAATATAATCAATAAACTGTAGTGAAATAAAAATGCTCACAACAAATACAATTATAATTTTCCATATTTTATTCCCCATCACTAAGCTCCCCAGCCACTCTCTTAGCCCCTTTAAAATCAGCCTTCCCCGTACCAAGTTTAGGTAACTCTTCTACCTTGTAGTATTCGCTAGGCACAAACAGAGGGTTAAGCCCCAACTCTTTTACTTTTGCTTGTAGCTCTTCTACTTCCATCTCTCCTTCTAGGAGTAGCACCAACTTCTCACCCTTTTTAATATCAGGCAGTGCTGCTACTGCTATTTGGTCATTTTCACCTAGTACCTTAGCTATTTCACCCTCTACAAGCCCTAGACTCACCATCTCTCCTGCTACTTTGGCAAAGCGACTGTAACGGTCAACAATGGTGAGGAAACCATCTTCATCTAATCGTCCTTTGTCTCCGGTGATGTACCAACGTATGCCATCTAACTCTTTGATGACTGCTTCGGTCTTTTCAGGGTCTCCGATGTAGCCTTTCATAATCTGCGTACCACCGATAAGGATCATCCCCTCTTCACCTGTTTTAAGCTCCTCAAAACTCTCTGGATCTACTATCTTAAAGCTACTTCCTGGAACGGGTAGTCCAACAGTACCTACCTTATGTCCTATCTGTGGTTTCCAAGAGTCTTGCATGAGTACGTCTGGTATGTTTATAGATGCTACTGGTGTTGTCTCTGTCGCACCATAACCCTCGTAAATGTCATGTCCAAATTTCTTTTTAAAGTCATCACGTATTTCTTGTGGTAGCTTCTCTGCTCCTGCTATGACCATACGTAAGTTTTTAAACATCAGAGGATGTAACTTTTTATTACGGGTATAAAGTCTAAAGAACGTGGCTGTTGCAAAGAGCATACTTGCCTCATATTTGGCTGCCATCTTACCTATACCAAAACCATCTGTTGGGTCTGGATGACAAACAACGGGTATACCCTCTATGAGAGGTAGCAATGTGGTTACCGTTAATCCAAATGAGTGGAAAATAGGCAGCGTGCCAAGCATCACATCATTGTCATTAGGGTTGATAAGTGTAATGGCTTGCTTGATGTTCCCCATCATGTTTCTATGGCTAAGCTCTATACCTTTTGGTGTACCTTCACTACCACTTGAAAAGAGTATGGCAGCTGTATCATCTAGTTTTGCATCTTTCACATAGAACAGACTAAGTAATGATGTAGGTAACACTTTCACCATCATAAGAGTAAAGAGACCTTTTGGTTTACTCATCATCGCTTTAATATCTTCTAGGTAAATAACCTCTACCGTACTAAGTACATCAGTAAGATCAAACCCTTTTGCTTTAAGCTTTGTGACAAACTGCTGTGAAGCTACTATTGTCGTAATATTAGCAATCTTTAGGGCATGAAGCAGTGATGCTTCACCACTGGAGTAATTCAAGTTGACAACTGTTTTACCAAGTGTCAACAGTGCCATATTACCCATAGAACCACCTACAGACGTAGGGAGTAATACACCTATATTTTGACTCTGCTTAAGCATAGGTTTTAATGCAGAAGCTATCATCACCGTACCTGTAATAAATCTGTCTCCACTTACTTCTAACCCAGTAGAGTCAGCCATACAAAGTTTATTACCTTGTTCTTTAGCAGACTTTATCCATGCTTTTTGTAATGTAGGTAGGGTATTTGCATAGGTTTTCCAACTTTGTACAGAAAGGTCAAATACAGATTTTTTGACTTCATTAGCATCAGAATGCACATCTAAGGCTTCACCAAAAGTAACTGAAATATCTTTACTCTTATTGCGTTTCATTTTTTGCGATGCATAAGAGAAATTATCTTCCCAAAGACCTCTTAAGTAAAAAGGAACGATGATAGCATCTTCAGCATCTTTAGTAGCCAGTTCAAAACCTCTTTGGAATGCCCCTAAGTGACCATTACGAGAGAGATGTCCTTCAGGAAACAGTGCCACTGTTTCACCACGGTTAAGTGCTTCTGTTACTAATGCTAATGCCCCTTTGCTTCCACGACTCGAAATGGGTATCACTCCAAAGAAGTCTAAAAAAGGTTTAACATACCATTTTTCATAGTAGCTACGCTCCATCACAAAACGTATTTGTTTTGGGTATGCCATTTGTAAAATTGCCCAATCTAAAAAAGAGACATGGTTACCTAAAAGAAGTACCCCTTTGTCTGCAGGTATATTTCTAAGTCCATCCACATGTAAACGGTACTTAAACCCTATAAGCATACGTACTACATAACGGATGAGAGATTGAGGGAGTTTAATAAATGTATAGCCCATCCCAATAAGAGAAACCGTAGCTATGATGTAAAATAACCCACTTGCACTCCACTCAAAATAACCAAAAAGTGCCGTAAGTATGAGAAAGAAAAACATACT
>CAZXGY010000007.1:11934-13737 GCA_964640455.1 uncultured Sulfurovum sp. | reverse complement strand
TCCCATTGAGTTTGTTAAATTCTCCAGCATCTTCACTATCAACCCCTGACATTTTTTGTACTTGCATAAGTACAATAGTGGTATCTGCTATATCGGTATTGGTAAGCACTGCGGCTTCAAAGGTATTGGGAACCATACCTATATCATCGGTATCTGCAAATGGTGTATCTATCTCTTGACGACCTACTTTGAGGGTTGTATTTCCCCATTGACCTTGAATATATGCTTCACCTAAGAGTGAGTATGAGTCATTGTTCGCATCGAAAAAGGGTACAGTAGCACCATCATGCTGTCCTAGGTGGTTCGTTGTGTAGAAACTTGCTCCTGCACTAAGACCATACCAGTGATTGGTCTCTATATGAAGTTTTCCACCTAGGGCTAAATCTGCATTGTCATTATCATCTTGTTGGTATCCTAATCTTACGTAACCGTCGACAGTCTTTAGAAAGTCAGTACTTGGTGCAGTTTCTACTTGAACCTCTGGTGTGATACTAGCAATATCTCCTCCAGCATAGAGACCGATACTCATTATCATTAGACTTGTTGTGCTTAGTATTATTTTATGCATTTTATTCCCTTTTTTTATAAATTTTATTTGGTTATACCTTAAGGAAATTTCCTCAAGGTGAATAGCTATTATGCTTCTATCTGTTCAACTTCTATAAGTTTGGCTTCATCTGCACGTACGGCGATGAGAGTAGAGCCTACTTCTATCTCCATCGTCTGTTTGGCTAGAGAGCATCCTTTGACAGTAAGCTCTTCACCACGCATCACACCAAAAGAGTTAAATCTATCTCTGAGTGCTTTGTCTGCATGTATCTTAACGATGGTTGCTCTGTTGCCTTTTTGTAAATCTATTAAGTTCATCTAATATCCTAGTAGTAATGTAATTCTATATGCCATAAAGCTGAGTAGCCAAGCACTGGCACTCGTCATAAAGAAGAGGTAGACCAAGTACTTCCACCCTCCTGCTTCTTTGGCAAAGACCATTGAGGCTGCGAGACATGGCAGATATATCATCACAAAGACGATAAACGCAATGGCTGCGGCAAATGGTATGTTTGCTTTAATTTGAGCAATGAGACCTTCAGAGCCTTCATCTACATCATCACCTAGTGCATAAAGTACACCCAGTGTTGATACAACGACCTCTTTAGCTGCTAACCCTGTTTCTAAGGCTACTGCCATACGCCAGTCCATACCCAGTGGAGCAAAGAAAGGCTCAGATGCATGACCGATGATACCTAAGTAACTATGTTCTAACTCATAGAGTTTGACTTGGTTAGCTTCTAGGTTAGTAGGAGCCTCCACTTTAGGGTAGTTAGAGGCAAACCATATAAGTATGGCTGCACCCAAGATGAAGGTACCCGCTTTTTTCAAGTATGATTTAGCCTGTCCGTAGACTGTATGCCAGATGAGCTTGAGTGAAGGCATACGGTACTTAGGCATTTCCATAACAAAGGGTTCATCTTCACCTTTAAAAACAAACATTTTAAGTGCTTTAGCCATAAGAAGCCCAAGCATTGCTCCAGAGATGTAGATAATAAACAAGATGTTACCTGCATTTTCTTGTCCGAAAAATGCCCCTGCAAAGAGTACATAGATAGGAAGTCTCGCACCACAAGACATAAAGCCTATGATGAAAAGAGTAATGAGTCTGTCTTTTTCATTTTTAAGTGTACGAGCTGCCATGTAGGCTGGTACAGAACACCCAAAGCCAGTCACAAGAGGAATGAAACTTTTACCATGAAGCCCAAACTTATGGAAAAACCCATCAAGTAAAAATGCCACACGGCTCATGTA
>CAZXGY010000007.1:10266-11834 GCA_964640455.1 uncultured Sulfurovum sp. | reverse complement strand
TTCTGTGTGAGGTTCTTTGCACGCATGGATTTAACTGCCATGACTTCCATTTTGGCACCTTTAGCAAAGGCAAAATGTTCATCTGCGAAGATTTCACTTAAATCTTTGGTATCAGTATGTAGATAAATATGGTTTAACCCATCTCTCACAATAGGAAGCATCTCTATCCAGATAGGTTCATCATGCATTTTTTTATAGACATCTTCATCTTCTTGTAAAAGTTTGACGGCTAAATGACGGTAAGGGAGAGTAGATTTATACTTTTTCTCTTTCATAAAAGTGACTATATGGTCTATCTCTTCTTCTATATGATCAGAGTAGATAACCTTGGCAGTGGTCTCTGCTTTTTCATATACCTCTACGATGGCATGTTTAAGCTCTTCTGTACCACGCTTATCTGTAGCAGAAGTTTTGATACATGGTACACCCAGTATAAGTGAGAGTTGTTTCTCATCTATTTGTATGCCTTCTTTGTCTGCTTCATCAGACATGTTAAGGGCTACAACGACTTTTTTACCCGTCTCTAGGAGTTGGGTAGTAAAGAGTAGGTTTCTTTGAAGGTTGGTTGAGTCTACTACATTAACGATGACATCATATTCATCAGATTGTAAAAAGCTTTTAGTAACTTTTTCTTCTATGGTGTACTCTGTAAGTGAGTAAGCACCAGGTAAGTCAATGATGTGTGCTTCGTAGTCTTTACATGTGATATCATCACAGATAGTAAACTCTACTTCAGTTTTGTCTACAGTAACACCAGAGAAATTACCTACTCTGAGTTTAGCATTTGATATAGCATTAATGAGAGATGATTTCCCTACATTAGGCTGACCTGCTAAGGCTATGACTATCTTTTCCAAAACTTTTCCTTATAGTACATTATAATTAAATATAAATGATAGTAGTTATCAATATATTTATATGGAGAAGTATAGGTAAACTTTTCTTAAAGTTTCTTAAAATGATAGTAGTTATCAGTATGAATTTAGAATTTACGTACTATTTTATTTTATGTTATAATCACTTTATGAATACAAAAAAAGAGATACTCACCTTTTTACAAGAGCATAAAGAAGAACTACTATCACGCTTTAATGTAAGTACTATAGGGCTTTTTGGTTCGTTTTCTCGTGGAGAGCAGCATGCTAGTAGTGATGTCGATATACTCGTAGATTTTGATGAAGAGGTAAAAGACTTTTATGTTGTAAAAACTGCACTTAGAGAGTACTTATCTACATCGTTTAACCGAAGTACAGACTTAGCTCGGCAGAAGTACTTAAAGCCTTATGCAAAAGAGCAGATACTCAAAGATGTTATCTATATTTAACTATGTCAAATATACATTTTAATCTCCAATCCCTTTTAGAAGCTATAGACAAAATAGCTGACTATTCTCAGACTTTTAAAAATGCAGATGATTTTTACCATGACAGTAAAAGCTTTGATGCTTCTATGATGCAGTTTGTAGTTATAGGTAAGATAGTCATAAGATTAGATGATGATTATAAGCAAGCACATAGCACTATACCATGGCAAAAAGTAAAAGATTTTAGAAATATTATAGCCCATGA
>CAZXGY010000007.1:0-10166 GCA_964640455.1 uncultured Sulfurovum sp. | reverse complement strand
GTTTTAAAGACAAACTTTTTATAGACAATATCTACCAGTGAAGAGATGCTGTAAAGCACAGAGAGCATGGTTGATACAGATGATGGGTAAGAGCTATCATAAATGTCTGCATCAGTCTCAAACTCACCACGGCTGAACTTCCACTTACCTTTGTCAAAGTATTTCTCTATGGCGTTGTTACATAGCTTAGTGGCTGTGATGAGGTAAACTTCGTTGAGGGTGCTTTCATAGGCTTCTATAAGCGTCTCACCTAAATAGGCATAGTCTTCTAAAAAGGCTTTTATTTTAGGGGTTTTACCTATGAGTGTAGAGTGGAATAGTTCTGAGTTAATATACATACTTTGAAGTAGTGCATCTAACGATTTTATGGCAGGTTTGAGGTATTTTTTGTCTGTACGGCTTGCTTTAAAGAGTGATTTTATCATCATGGCATTCCATGAGACAAGTACTTTTTTGTCTATAAAAGGGTAGGTACGTTTTTCTCTTCGTTTACGTAAAGCTTCTAGTGCTTCTTGGTAGTATGTTATGTTTGGATGGCTAGGGTCATCAACACGGATGATGTTCTTACCTTCAAAGTTCCCCGCTTTTGTAATGTGTAGTGCTTTGGCTAACTTCTCATGCTCTTTAGTAGGGATACCGGCTTTTTCAAATGATTTGAGTGCTTTCTCATATGTGTAGACAAAGTATTTTCCTTCTTCTCCCTCAGTATCTGCATCAGAGGCTGAGTAAAAGAGTCCATCTTCACTCATTTTGTCTAACATAAAGTCTAAGGTTTCAAAAGCGACGTCTTTGTAAAAAGTATTGCCACTGACATGGTAGGCTTTGAGATAGACTTCAGAGAGTAGGGCATTGTCATAAGTCATCTTCTCAAAATGTGGTACTAGCCATTCATTATCGGTAGAGTAACGACAAAAGCCACCCTCTACCAAGTCACGAAGACCCCCTTTTGCCATAGATGAGAGTGAAAAAAGAGCCATATTTAGTGTCTCTTTGTCTCCAGTGATACGATAAACATCCAAGAGTAAATCAAGCATAGAAGCTTGAGGAAATTTAGGTGCTTTGTTAAAACCCCCATGTTGACTATCAAAAAGTTGACTGGCTTGGTCTGATACACGGTTGATAATTGTAAGGTCAAGTTTGGTTGCTTGTATCTTGTCCTCTTTGGGTTTAAGATGACGTAATATTTTGTCTGCCTCTTCTACGAGTACATTTTTTTCATTTTTGTATTTATCTGCAATAACTTCTAAAAGGGAAGAGAAGCTCATCATGCCATACTTGGGTTCATCTGGTATATAGGTAGCAGAGTAAAAAGGTTTTAAATCTTCAGTTAAAAAGATAGAGGTAGGCCAGCCCCCTGGACGACCATTCATAAGTTGATAAACATCTTGAAAGTGCTTATCTATATCTGGACGTTCTTCACGGTCTACTTTAATGGCTACAAAATGTTTGTTGAGTATTTTGGCAGTTGTATCATCTTCAAAAGACTCATGTTCCATGACATGACACCAGTGACAAGAGCTATAGCCAATGCTAAGGAATATTGCTTTGTTTTCTTTACGTGCTTTCTTAAAAGCTTCATCACCCCATGGGTACCAGTCTACAGGATTGTCAGCATGTTGCTGTAAGTAAGGAGAGTGTTCATTTTTAAGACGATTTGCCATTTTTAAAACCTTTTACAAAGTGTTAACAATTTTTTGTTACTATTACACAGCTTATACACAAATAGTACAATAGAATACTATAAAAGTTTAATATAAAAGAGAAAAAATGCATAATTCAATCAAAAAGTTACTTCTTGTTAGTCTACTTTTTAGTACATTCCTATTTGGTGGTTTTTCTTCTGCCTTAAAGAAACAAAAGTTTTTATCGCCAGATGAGGCGTTTACTGTAACGGCAGTTTTAAAAGATGGTGTTATACATACAAGTATCATTATGGCAGATAAAATCCATACCTATGAAGATTCATTACATTACCGAATTACTACACCACAACAACTTGAGCTTAGTGTTGCTAAGCCAGAACCTCATGAGTTTGATGGTGATAAAGTGTATGAAAAAGAGTTATCAGTAGATATCCAAACTTCTAACATAGAGACAAAAGTAGCAGGTGACTATACGTTAGAGATAGAGTTTCAAGGCTGTTCCGATGCAGGTATCTGTTACCAACCTATTAAAAAAACCTTTAACTTTAAAGGTGCAGAGTTAAGTATGTTCGATAAAGTCTCTGCCGTTGTTAAAGAAGGTAACCCTAAAAAAATAGTAGATTTTTTCTTAGAAGAGAGTCCTATTTTTATTATTATCATTTTCTTTTTGTTAGGGGTACTTATCTCTTTAACACCGTGTATCTTCCCAATGATTCCTATTTTATCTTCTATTATTGTGGCACAAGAGGGTAAGGGTGAAGGGAATAAAACAAACCCGTTTGTCATCTCTTTGGTGTATGTGCTCTCTATGGCAGTTACGTATGCAGTCGTAGGTGTGATAGCAGGTATCTCGGGTATCGATGTAGGGGCTGCTTTACAAAACCCATGGGTACTAAGTGTTTTTGCTATTATATTTGTGGCATTGGCATTATCACTCTTTGGGTACTATGAGATAGGTTTACCTGCATCATGGCAGTCTAAACTTACTAAAGCCAGTGATGAAGCACAAGGTAAAGGTGGCATCATCGGTACTGCTATTATGGGCTTCTTCTCTGCACTTATAGTAGGACCATGTGTCACACCACCTCTAGGAGGAGCAGTACTTTTTATTACGCTTACAGGTAATGCTGTACTTGGTGGATTTGCTCTTTTTGCTATGGGACTTGGTATGGGATTACCTCTTCTTCTTCTTGGTCTGGGAGCTGGTAAGTTTATGCCAAAGCCTGGAGGCTGGATGACCCGTGTGTCACAAGTCTTTGGTGTAACAATGCTTGCTGTTGCCATAGCAATGCTTGGACGTTTCTTACCAGATGGAATGACACTGTTCTTGTGGGCGTTACTCTTTATGGGTGTGGCACTATACATGGGTGTCTTTGACACAAAAGAGTTTGAAGGTGCTCAAAAGCTCTTTAGACTCTTGGGGTTAGTCTTTTTACTCTATGGGGCATCACTGTTTATAGGTTCTATTTCAGGAGCAAACTCTATGTTTAGACCATTTGCTAAGTTTACTTCTTCTGTGTCAGTAGCTTCTGCGGTAGAAGATAAAAGTGGGCACTTAGGTTACTCTGTAGAACGTCTTATGAAAGAGGTAGAGGCTTCAAGTAAACCAGTAGTTGTAGACTTTGGAAAAGACTCTTGTACAGCGTGTACAGAGCTTGAAGAGATTACCTTTCCTAACCCTTTGGTAAAAGAACAACTAAAAAACTTTACTTTTATAAAGATAGACCTTACTGCTAATAGTGATGATGACAAAGCACTGCTTAAAAAGTTTGAACTTTTTGGAACACCAAATATCATCTTCTTTGATAAAGAAAATACGTACTTAGCAGATAAAACACTCTCTGGGTTTGTATCTCCAGAAGATTTTGCTGGACATTTAGAAAGTATTACTAAATAGGACTATTGAGAACTAATCCCTCTCAATAGCTGAAACAGAAACTCTTACACCCTCATACTCACAATAGACATCTCCACTGGCATAACAAAAAGGCATCTTAGTTTTAATGAGTCTCAATCCATGTGGGAATACACATTCATCTTCAAAATTGTTACTTTTACTACCTATAATGACAGGAAATTTAGAAGTATTGAGTACCCAAAAATCAGTATGGTCTATGTGTTCAGGGTCTTCGGCTTCATCGTAAACTTTAACCCCATGTTCTTGATGGCTGGCAAAGCTCTCTAGTAGGAAAATGTCATGATAGAATGTATCTTCTATTCCCTCATCTAAAAGTACACCCATAGTGTTACGTGAAACGTAAGCAACAATATCTATGTTGTCATTGGTCTTTTTGTTAATAAGTTTGTAGAGATCCTTTTTATCTTTGATATCTTTCATTCCTTTAAAAGAATAGTAGGCATCTATATGCCCTTTCATGATGATACTTTCAAACTTATCGAAATAACGGTACTCTTCACGTATTTTTTTATTTTTTATCATTGCTGTGAGTTTGTCATTGATTTTTTTGGAGTTGGAGATAACCTTACACTCCACCATCGGATCAATATGTTTTTGTTTGATGAGCCCAAGATAGTAGAGCATCATATTTAGTTTGTCACCGATGAAGTTAAAAAATCTTGAAATAGGGTTGTCTGTCCCAAACCATTTTTCTAAAAGTGTAAGTAGATAACTCAATGCAAACACTTCTAAAATAGGTGCTAACCATGAAGCAGCAAACCAAGAGAGTATTGATGAAGTAATCTTTGTTAAAAATGTGAGTATTCCTTCAAAAACAGCAGAAGCAATGAGTTTAGCTTCAGTAAGGAAGAGTAGTTTATCAAGGTAGCCTAACCAATGTGCAAGAATACCAATAATAAGAACTCCAATGATGAAGGTAAAAATATTTTTGAGTTTGGCTTTGAGGTTAAGTTGCAGGTAAAAATCTTTTACTTCTTTAAACCCCTCAACCAAATGGTCTATGATATTTTCTTTAATCCATGTGGTTAGAACATTGTCTAAAAACCAACGTTTAACAAGGAGTAGTGTAGCCTGTATAAAGGTCAAACCCTTAATAAAAGCAATAATTTTTAGTTTAGACGCAAACCATAAAGAGAGAATACTGGCTTTAAATACAAGTGCTATGGCGAACATGTACCCCATGAGCCATTCATAGCTAGCTTCATGGGTAACTTTGAGTCCGTAGACTAGAACCACGGGTATAGCAATGGCTATGAGGGCTTTGTAGCGTCTACGCATGAGTATTTATTAGATATCTTCAGATGTAGCATCTGTGGTATAAACACCTGTAAGCTTTTTCCAGATAATAGAAGCATTGAGTCCAAACCAAATTAAAAGGCCTACACCAATAGTTGCTGCCCATCCTGCTTGTTCAAACTCTGTTACATTGATAATATTGTATTGCTGCAAACCCCATACAAAAGCAGCAATAATGATTGTTACAATGAGTGCACCAAAGAAACCAAGACTTTGGAAGATAGACTTAATAGCAAGTAGCCATAGTGCAAGCATAATGAGTATACCAAAAGGTTTAAAGCCAGAAAGAATATCTTCTACATTTGAGATGTAGTGAACAAAGTGGTGACCAGTGGGGTTCCATGTACCAAGTGCAAGAGTCAAAGAAAGAATAAGTGTTACCCACCATGCTAAATGGGTAACTTTTTTACCACTTTTGGTTGTTGATGTTTTTGTAAGTACGTTAGGGAGCATTTTATATCCTCATATATTTTTTAATGAATTATAGCTAAATTTTTTTAGCTATAATGTCACAATAAGTATGTGAGTGCATCACAGAATTTAAATATGAAACGGAATAACACACTATGGAAACAAAATCAAAAAACTTAACCATCAAGATAGGTGAAATAAACACACTAGAAGTGATGAGAGATACTGACTATGGGTATTTTCTTGAAGCAAAAGATGAGAATGAAGTACTTCTACCAAATGTCTACATTATGGAAGATGAAATGCCTATGGGGTCACTGTTAGATGTCTTTGTTTACACTGACTCTGAAGACAGAACAGTGGCTACCACTAAAATGCCTTATGCCAAACTAGGTGAGTACGGGTACTTTACTGTGGTGGATTATAAGCAGTATGGTGCTTTTGTAAACTGGGGGCTGCCAAAAGACTTGTTTGTACCACTCTCACAGCAGAAAGAGCATTTTACTATTGGTAAAAAGTACTTGTTACGTGTCTGTTTAGATGAGCAAACAGGTAGGCTTTTTGCGACACAAAAGATAGGTAAGTACTTTAATCGTGAGATGAAAGGTTTACATCAAAATAAAGTGTTTGAGGCTATAGTTCTTGCTAAAACACCACTAGGTTATAAAGTAGTTGCAGATAACCAATACGAGGGTATGCTTTTTAATAATGAGATTTTTGAAACTTTACGCATAGGTGATAAGAAAAAAGTCTATGTTAAAAATGTACGAAAAGATTTTAAATTAGATTTGTCTTTGCAACCTATAGGTAAAAAAGCAAGTATAGGTGAAACTGAGGGGATTATTATACAACTTTTGAAAGAAGCAGATGGTTCTTTACCATTTACATATAAAAGTGATGCTGATGATATTAAAAAAGTATTTAATATGAGTAAAAAGAACTTTAAAAGAACACTTACAGAGCTTATAGAGAAAAAAGAGATAGAATTACTTGATGATTCTATTAAGCTTTTATAAATCTTTTTTGCTATACTTAGTTATCTCAATTTTAAGGAAAAGAATTATGGATTTAATGGATTTATTAAAAGTAGGTGGTTCACTTATTCAAGGTAATAGTGACGATGCAACAACAGGATTAGATATTGGTGATATCGCTGGAGCACTTGGTGGTTTACTTGGTAATGCAGAGGGTGGGCTTGATCTCTCCTCTATCGTTGGTGGGTTGGCTAGTAATGGTTTAGGTGATATTGTTGGTTCTTGGATGGGTAATGGAGAAAATGCTTCTATCTCTATGGATCAAATTACAGATTTACTTGGATCAGATAAAATTTCTGAGTTCGCTTCTAATCTTGGGCTTTCTGAAGAGAGTGCTAAAGGTGCTTTAGCAGACGCCCTTCCACAAGTGATTGATCAAGCAACATCTGGAGAAGGTGGTATGCTAGATGATATGCTTGCACAAGTTGGTGGTCCTAAAGGTGCTATGGACATGCTTGGAAAGATGTTCGGATAATTTCTTTTGTGAAAATATGGCAAATTGCCATATTTTTACTTTTTTTTACAACTCTACGATACAATAAGCAAAAATAGGATACTTTTTGCGATATATACTCTTTTTTCTCTTCACCATTTCACTTTTTTCTCAACCTATTAAGATAGCTACCTATAATGTAGAAAATCTTTTTGATGCTTCTTTCCAAGGAACTGAATATGAAGAGTACATCCCGGGTAAACATAATTGGAATGAACGTATGGTTGATATAAAGTTAAATCATACTGTTGAGGTGATTTGTGATTTGGATGCAGATATTCTTGGGCTTCAAGAGATAGAAAATAGTTATATATTTCAAAGACTCATAAAAAAGCTAAAAACAGTAGGTTGTGCTTATGGCTATAGTGCTATTACTAAAAAAAAGTCTGCACCCATACAAGTGGCACTACTATCACGCTATCCCATCAAAAAACAACATGATATACAGGTAAGTTACTCACCAAGGGTGAGAAATATACTTGAAGTTGAGATAGATGTTAATGGAGAGAGGCTTATACTTTTTGTCAATCATTGGAAATCAAAGGCATATAAAGGGTATGAGAGTAAACGCATTAAGTATGCAAAGGCATTACAAGCACGTATTGCAAGGCTAAGTCCTGATCGTGAATATATACTGTTAGGGGATTTTAATTCAGATTATAATGCTTATCGTACTTTAGATGAAAAGATAAATGATACGCATGGTAGAACAGGATTCTCAGATATATTAAAAACAAGAATAGAAGAATATGAGATACCAAATATACAAATGGGACAACACTATACTTTGTGGAAAGAGTTAGAAATAGAAGATAGATGGTCACATAAATTTTATGGTAAAAAATCTAGCTTAGATCAGATAGTTCTACCTAAGCAAATGTTTGATGGCAAAGGAATTGACTATGTCAATAACTCTTTTAAAGTGTATACAGCAGACTATCTTTTTACAAAAAGAGGTTACATAAACAGATGGCGATATAAAAATGGTAAACATATGGCAAAAGGATACTCCGACCATTTACCTATTTTTGCTTATTTTGATTTAAAACCTTATGTGGCTGATAAACATCAAAAAGCTAAAAAAAGTATTTTGCATAAATTGATAGATTATTTTTACACGATAAGCAGCTTAGAACGTGAGATACTCTTAGACGATGTAGTGGTAGTATATAAACGTGGACGAAATGCTGTGATAAAACAAAGTAAAAAAGGTAGAGGGATTATACTTTATGGTTGTGCAGGTAAGTTAAAAGAGGGATATAAATATGACCTTGGGATTGAAGCGATTAAAGAGTATCGTGGACTTAAAGAGATAACCCATCTTTATATTGTAAAAAATAAGGGTAAGGATGATATAGAAAATTATTTATATCAACAAAAAGATATTTTAGAGAATAAACTACAACAAAACGAAGTAGTTCGTAATATTTTAGGTAGGTATAAAAATAGATTTTTATACATGGATGGTCAGAAAATCCCCATCTATTTTAAAAAGAAGAAGCTTACCCCAAAAAATGGTACTAAACTAAAGATAGACTATGCACACCTAGGGTATTATAAAAAATTACAGCTAGTTGTTTATAGCAAAAAAGATTTTACAGTATTGGAGTAATTATGGCGTATTATACTTGGATTTTGGCGTTTCATGTGATGAGCTTTGTCTCTTGGATGGCAATGTTATTTTATCAGCCACGTCTATTTGTGTATCACAGTGAAAATGGTGATAATGAAGGATTTGTAAAAGTGGTACAAAGACAAGAATATATTCTGAATAAAGCTATAGGTACACCTGCTATGTGGGCAACTATTATTTCTGGTGCTACGATGCTTTATCTCAATCCCTCTATATTTCAGAGTGGTGGATGGATGCATGCAAAACTTTTTGCTTTATCATTTTTGATAGCTTATCATTTTTCGTTAGAAAGTTTACGAAAAAAATTAATAGAAAATGCACATCATAAAAGTGGTAAGTGGTTTAGATTTTATAATGAAGTTCCTACCCTGCTAATGATATTTATTGTTATTATGGTAGTTGTTAAACCATTTTGATTATCTTTAATTGATTTGTGTTATAATTATTGCACTAAATATTTAAGGAGTGACGTATGTCGTTACCAGAAATTGTGTTACCTAAAATTGAAATTCCATTTGATATCTCTGTTTTAATGCACCCACCGATTGTACATTTTCTTATTGCAATTCCTGTGATTGTATTGTTATTAGAGGTACTTAATCTTATGATGAAGAAAAAAGCTGTTGGAGGTGTATCATTCTTGTTATTACTTTTAACAGTGGTAGCAGCAGTAGGTGCTTACTTTACAGGATTGACGGATGGTAAAGAAGCTTATCCTGCATTAAGTGAAGCAGCAAAAGCAGCTCTGGGTGATCATAAACAGTTAGGTGCATATATCCTTATAGGTTCAGCAGCAGTGTTAGTTTTAAAATTACTTGCTATGTTAGGTAGCAAGTTTCTTAAAGCACTCTATATTTTAATCTTAATCATCTTCTTAGTATTGCTCTTTAAGCAAGGTAAAGAGGGTGGAGAATTAGTTTATAAATATGGTGTTAATGTAGAACAAGTAAAGACTCTTGATGATGAACTCTTTGATGTAAAAGAAGAACTAGAAGAAGCTCAAGAAGAGTTAGCAGAGGCTCAAGAAGAAGTTAAAGCTGATAAAAAAGAGGTTTCAGAAAAAGTGGTTGAAAAACCAGCCGTTGTTGAAGATGTAGCTAAAACTGTGGAAACTGTAGCTACGCCTGCAATACAAGAAGGTGTAGCAAGTACTGAAGAGTCAGTAAGTGCTGTTTCTCAAAAGACTGAAGCAGTGGTAGAGTCAGTACCAGCAGAAGCCGTAGAAAATACAGTTGCAGAATAAAGCATAAGATTTTCTTTTTATGACCCACCATCATCGTTTGGGTCATACTCCTCATCATATCTATTTTCATCTATTTTTGTTTCTAATTGAGAAAGGTACTTTGCCATTTCTTTGGTTTGCCTATCGTCTAAAGATTTAGCAAATGAAATCATAATAGTGCCAAAAGCTGTACGTGCCTTTCCTTGTTGTAAATCTTTTAGCCTTCTGAGTAAGATATCTTCTTTAACGCCTTGAAGTCTAGGTGTAGCACCCATACCCTCACCATACATACCATGACATGAGTTGCAGGCATTCTTTAAATAGAGTATTTCCATTGGATTGTTAGCACACAAGACCATGGGTAGAGAGATAAAGAGTAAAATATTTTTTAACTGTATCTTTGTTTTCAAAGTGTTTTCCTTTAATTCCTATAGCTTTATTTTAGCAAATAAAGTATATAAGTAATGGGTCTAGTAATATAGTTTATTTGCATATAACTTATCTTTTATAATAACC
>CAZXGY010000006.1:0-13763 GCA_964640455.1 uncultured Sulfurovum sp. | reverse complement strand
TTCAATATCTCCATCTGCATAAACTGCACCATTAGCCAGAAATAATATAGATAATATTATTACTTTATATAAAGCCTTCATCACTTACCTTCTTCACAAGAATCTTATTGAAGTCATAATACTACAAATATGTCAAAAAAAGTAATAATCTTATATGCTATTCTCTTTTACTCTATAAATCACGGTATACATCAATGGTACATAATAAAGATTTAGTACAGTAGCCCATGCTACTCCAAACCCTAAACTAATCGCCATGGGCTGTAAAATAAGTGCTTGTCCAGAAGCAAAAAACATGAGTGATGAGAGCCCTAAGACCGTAGTAATAGAGGTTAGTAAAATAGGACGTAACCTCATCCCTGCTTTTTGCACAAGTTCATCATAGTTTTTGCTTCCTTTTATGAAATCTAACATAATAAGCCCATCATTCACCACAACACCTGCAAGTCCTATAACACCCATCATACCTGGCATAGACATGTTAATACCCATAATATATGTCCCAGCAAGTGCTCCAAAAAGTGAAAGTGGTATAGTTGTTAAAATAATAAGGGGTAAAACCAAAGAGTTAAACATCCATACTAAAGTAATAAAGATGAGAAAAACTGCTATTAATAATGCTTGTCCCATCTCTTGTTTAAGTTTGGTATTTTCTTTCTCTTCACCTTTAATAATAATTTTTAACCCTTCACTTTTCAAAGTCTTCAAAAGTGGCTTAATCTGATCCATAACCTCAACAGGCGTAATCACTTTTTTCTCAACACGGGCAAAGAGTGAACGTAGTTTCTCTCCATCTTCTTTAAAAATCTTGACAAAACTTTTTTGGTAAGTAAAATCACAAACATCTAAAAGACGTACACGATGTTTCCCGTCAGGTGTAGTCAGTTGAAAATTTCCTATTGCCGAGGTGTCTTGTTTATATACATCCTCTATCTTCACCCTTACAAGCCCTTTGTCATTGAACATTTTGGCATACTCTGCTTTTAGAAATGCTCCTTTAAGTATAGAAGTGACATACCCTTCACTAAGTCCTAGAGACTGCCCATACTCATTGACCCTAAGTTTGAGTTCACGCTCACCTTCATTTGCATTGTTAGCTATATCTTCAACCCCTTTGATAGCAGAGAGTTTTTCTTCCACTCTTTTCATGGCTGATATCATGGTATCTCTATCTTCGTGTTCAAACCCTATCTCAATATCGTTTGAGACTATGCCTGCTTGTTGCACATAGACATTAAACTCTTCAAAAAGTTTTTTACCATTTATCTCTTTATATTTAAACTTCTCTACAATCTTCTCTTGTATCTCTTTAGCTATATCTTGAGAGAGTCTTTTACGTATCATATCTGTATCATCATACTCTAGTGAAAAAATAGGGTTAATATATCTGTCAAAAAAGTTTTCTGGTGCTTTTTCATGAAGATTGATAAAGATTTGAAAAAGGTTTTCACCTATCTCAAAACTCTGATCTTTATTGAATTTAAATCCTATGACAGAGGTTACCGAATCCATATCTTTACTCTTTAACAATTCTAACAATGTCTCTTCTATTTCGGTTACATACACTTCTGTTTCTGATAAATCATTATTAATGTCTATCTTTCCATTCATATAGATTTGCTGTGCATCAAACTCAGGAAAAAGTTGAAACTTGGTAAGTTTTCCTACACCTAGTGTTCCTAAAATAATAGCGACTAACATGACTGCCAAAGAAAGTTTTTTATGAAGTAATAATTTACCTAAAAATCCATCATACCACTTAATCCACTTTGGCCAAAAGCCCTCATCATGACTCTCTGCCTTAAAAGACCCCATAGCAAAAAGCTCTTTGGAATGTAGTGGTAAAAAATAAAATGCTTCAAATAAAGAAGAGAGTAGAAGCACCGATATCATTACAGGTAAGACTTGCATAAACATTCCCATCTTCCCAGACATCAACAACAGTGGTAAAAAAGCAAATACTGTGGTAAGTGTTGCCGTTAGTACTGCAGGGAACATTTCTAATGCACCATCTATCGCTGCATCACGTGGTGTTTTACCCATCTCCATATGCCTATAGATATTTTCAGCCACAACAATAGCTTCATCTACCAACATACCCAAGGCAATGAGTGCGCCTAAAAGTGTGAGCATATTGAGACTATACCCTATCATGTCTGCTGCCATAAGTGTTATCATAAAACTAGCAGGTATCCCAATAGCCACCACTAAGGCAATACGTACATTGACCGATAAAAAGAGGGCTAAAAAAACCAGTATTAGTCCAAATAAGATATTGGATGAGACTAGGTTGAGACGATTTTTAATCCAAATAGAAGTATCTGTATAGACTTCAAAACGAACCTTTTCATATTTATCGTTGAAACCTATAAGCAATGCTTTAATCTCTTTACTCAAAGCTATAGCATTTCCCTCTTTACTTTTATTGATATTTAAAGAGATGTTTTGTTTACTGTTATAGTGTGAAATCTGAATAGGATCACCCAAACCATAGTCCACTTCTGCAATATCATGAAGACGGAAACGTTTATTACCTACGGTTAACAGTATACGCCCTAAAGCCTCTGCATCTTTTTCTCCATTAATCGTTGACATATAGAGATGATCACCTTGACCATCAAGTGTACCCGCAGGAAAGATACTTGAGATGTTTGAAATAGCCTTATAGACAGATGCCTTGTCTAAGTCATATGCATCTAACTTTTTTTGGTCTATCTTTATCAGTACTTCTTCATCAGTGTCACCACGTATATCTATACTACTAAGATCACGAATAAGTGCTAGTTTTCCTTTTAGGTCATCTGCTGCTGCTATGAGCTCTTTTTTACTTACATCACCAGAGACTGCTACAAGTAAGAGTGGATAGTCATGTACAACCACCCGTGCTAGTGGTTCATCCATATCTGAAGGTAAATCACGTCTTGTTTTAGCGATAATATCTTTCACATCAGAAAGTACAAGCTGTGAATCTTCCCCTGTTTTGATATCTGCAGTAATAGTAAAAATGCCATTTTGAATAGTCGTATAAATAGTATCTATATCAGAGAGACTTTTAATTTCATCTTCAATGGTAGTCACCACCATTTTATCGAGCACATCTGCACTTGCACCTACATAGCCACCTTGTACTGATACCATATCAAGTGTAGACGCGGGAAATATCTCTTTTGCAATATTCTGATAAGCAAAAACTGAAAGTAACAACATAAAAACCATCAGTATATGGTTGATGATAGGTTTATCTACGGCAAAACTTATGAAACTACGCATCTAGACCTCTTCTTAATCGTTATTCACTCTCTTGTATACTAAATATTGTATCTGTCACCCTATTTTTAAACTTTAATGATTCCACACTTTTTTCTAACATTATCTCTTCTGCTTTAAGTGCAGAGACTTCACGTTTTATTTTATTGACTACTTTTGATTCGTAATAAATTTGATTACCTAGATAAATTTTAATGGTTGTTAAAATCAACACAATTGCCATCGCCATCATAACCACAGAGACCATACCAAAGGTAATACCATTGGGTATCTTTTTTTTCGTTGTTTTAGGCATCTTGTTTAAACCTAAAAGATCTTAGTTTTGCAGATCGGCTGCGTGGGTTTATTTTCAACTCTTCTTTTGTTGCGGTCACTGGTTTGGATGAGAAGGCTTTTCCTATGGCATGATTTTTACCACAAGTACAACGCATAGCCTGTGGATCACAGATACAAGCATTTGACCATTTCTTAAAACGGTTTTTAACTAACCTGTCTTCTAAAGAGTGAAATGAGATAAGTGAAACCACTTCTCCCTTAGTATGTTTTGCTTCAAGTGCATCTAATAATCCTTCTATCTCACCCAACTCGTTATTGACTTCTATGCGTATAGCTTGAAACATAAGTGTTGCAGGGTGTATTTTCCCACCTGCAGGTATAACAGACTTAGCTATTTCACTGAGTTCTTTTGCACTTTTTATAGGTGCTTTAGCTCTAGCTTCTACCACTGCACCTGCTAGTTTACGATAAGAACGTACTTCACCATATGTATCAAAAATATATTCTAGTTTATCTTGTGGATATTCATTGACTACTTCATAGGCACTCAACGGTGAGCTAGCATCCATACGCATATCTAAAGTCTCTGAGTTAAATGAAAAACCTCTCTCCATTTTATCTAGTTGTAAAGAGGAGACACCAAAGTCTGCAAGCACAGCTAAGATAGGTTCTTCTTTTAATGTAGGAAAAACCGTTGCGAAAGTACCTTTGTAAAGTGTGCTACGTCCTTCAAATGGTTCTAGTCTTTTTTTAGAAAATGCCAATGCTTCATCATCTCTATCTATACCTATATGTTTGATGTTCTCATATTTGGCTAACATTTCAGAACTATGCCCTGCATACCCTAAGGTACAGTCTACAAAGTAACCTTCACCTACATCTTTAAAGCTTGCTAATACTTCATCTAGAAGTACTGGTATATGAGGTGTTTGCATCACAATCCTTTGGGGCTTACCCACATTTTAATTATCAATGTTATAATAGCGAAATAATCCTAATAAAGGTTTCGTATATATGGATAAACATCTTATTGATGACATCAAGCATGTCTCACTCTCACTTTTTAACAAAAACTTTTTTGGTGTCTACCATGGTTCTATCTCTGCTAGAGTATCAACACATGGATTTATTATCAATACCAAAGATACTATTTTAGATGAAGTAACAGAAGAGTCACTTGTACGTCTTGATTGTCAAAAGAGAGATTACCGTTGGTCTATGGCAAATGCTGATGTACATATTCATGAGCATATCTATGAAACCATACCCAATGCAAAATACATCTCTTACACTATGCCCCCTTATGCCACTGCTTACTCTTTAAAACACGGAAAAGTTTCACCACAAGACTTCTTTGGTAAAAAGATTTTAGGAGAAGTGATTATCTATGATCCTAAAAATATAGATGATTGGTTAGAACGTGCCCCTTACGAAATACCTCAATTTTTTCAAAAGCATGATACCCATCTACTACTCATTAAAGGTTTTGGGCTTATCTCTTATGATAGAGATATTACAGAAATGGCAAAGAAAATATCTATTTTAGAAAACTCTTGTAGGTTACTGGCACTCTCTGCAAATCTATAACTATATATATTAACCGTAAAGCATATGTCAATAGCATTGTAAAGCATTTGTTAGATATACTCACGTCATATTATAATAATACCTTTTATGTATAAGGATAAGTGTATGAATCAAACGAAAAAAAGATTAAATATCATAAAACTAGCTATCTCTATTACAGATATAGAGACCATACAACTTCAGATTCTTAAACTCTCACCTATCAGAACTGATACAAGCATACAAGAGATACTTACAGTGCTACAAGCAGGTAACTATGCACAGGCTCAAGCCCTCATTTCTAACTACATTGATACTGCACCTGATGAGATACAACAAAGAATTTCACAAAACAAAGAAGAAGTCGTGTCAGATGAAGACCAAGCAATTATTGATGAATTTAAACTTTTTGTTACACCAACAACAACTCAAACAGAAGTAGCCGAAGTTAATATTAATGATTACCCCTCTATTCAACCAAAAATTAAAAAAGAAAAGCATAGTATTGATTTTGACTCTTTACTTAATCTAGATGCAGATGATGTACTTAAAGATAATATTAGTATTGATCTTTCACACAAAAAAACAGAAGAGAAAGATAGCTTCTTTGAAAATGAGAGCGAAGAGACAGTTCAATCTCTTTTAGATGAAACACCCATCAAAAAAGATACTTTTTTTGAAGAGATATCAAAGCTTCCTAATCAACTTGAAGAAGATCCAGAAGTAATATTGGATGAAAAGCCCATAAATGATGATGAAAAAGATATGCTTCCTAAGCCCACGAGTGAAGAAGTTATCATACCTAAAGAATATAAAGCCATGCCTCATATTTTACAAAAATTCATTAGTATGAAAAAGCAATATCCACCAATACAAATAACCTATGAAAAATTTGATACTGCAGAGTCACTATTGACTAAAATAGCTGATGAGGGTTACACTGAAGCTGAGATTGAAGAGATGATTACCTATATTTATAAACTCATGGAAAAAGCAGAATATACTGAAGCTTCACAACTATTACTTATTTGTGCAGCTACAGAATCTAAATTTGCACAACTAATGTTAGCAAGGGAACTTTATACGGGTTCAGTATTGACAAAAAATATACCTGAAGCGTTTACACTTATGAATACCCTAGCTGTAGAGAACTATCCTGAAGCACTTTGTGACATTGCACAATTCTATGAAAATGGTATCGGTACTACACAGGACTCAGTTAAAGCAGAAACGTTTTATAAAGAGGCTGTTAACGTGGGTATACAAAGAGCTAAGAAACACTATACGCGTCTTAAAAAACTTAATAGAGGGTTTTTTAAAAAAGGTTAATCTTTTTCTAAAACCCTCTGAATACCTTTATACGCAACATTAATCATCTTATCTATCTCTTCATACGTTATAACATACGGAGGCATAAAATAAATAATATGTCCTAGTGGACGTAGTAATACACCTTGTGTAAGTGCATACTCATAGATTTTCAACCCTATACGTTCACTTGACTCATAGCCTTCAAGTTCAATGGCAGTAACCATACCTTGTTGTCGTACTAGCTTTACATTTTTTAAGGCTAAAAATTTGTCAAGTGCTTTTTTAATATAAAGTGCTTTTTTTTCATTCTCACCTAAGACATCACTCTTGTCAAATATCTCTAATGTTGCTAAAGCAGCTGCACAGGCTAAAGGGTTACCTGTATAAGAGTGTGAATGTAAAAATGCCTTATGCTCGTTATAATCACAGTAAAAAGCCTGATAGACATCCTCTGTTGTCATCACCACAGAAAGGGGTAAATACCCCCCTGTCAAGCCTTTAGAGAGTGTCATAAAATCTGGGCTTATCATGGCATGTTCACAGGCAAACATTTTACCCGTACGCCCAAAGCCTGTCATAATCTCATCTGCTATCAAATGTACATCATACTTTTGTGTCAAGGCTCTTGCACCTTTAAGATACTCTGGATGATACATATGCATCCCCCCAGCTCCTTGAATAAGTGGTTCCAGTATAAATGCTGCGATATCGTCAGCTTTTACTTTTAGAAGATTATCTAAAGCATCTAATGCTACTTTTGCTGCTTCAACCGTTTGATCCACAGGTACTTCTATCTGCATATTTTGAATGAGTAACTGTTCATAGGTCTCTTTATAAAGACTCACATCTCCTACAGACAAGGCTCCTATAGTTTCTCCATGATAAGAGTTTGTCAAAGAGAGAAAAATTGGTTTACGTTTACCTTTGTTCAGATGGTAGTGATAACTCATCTTAAGTGCTGCCTCAACAGCAGAAGAACCATTATCAACATAAAATACTTTTAGTAAATCTTTCGGTGTAATATTTACAAGTTTATGGGCAAGGTCTACTGCTGGCTCATGTGTAAAACCTGCTAGGAGTACATGTTCTAAGGTATCTAACTGAGCTTTTATTTTGGCATTAATATGTTCATTGCTATGCCCAAAAAGGTTTACCCACCATGAACTAACCGCGTCTATGTATCTATTATCTTCAAAGTCATAAAGATAAACTCCTTTACCTGAACGTATAGGAATAAGAGGAAGTGTTTCATGGTCCTTCATTTGTGTACAGGGGTGCCATATCACTTCTAAGTCACGTTGCATTATTTCATTATTTTTACTTACCATATGTAACTCACTTCATTTCAACTACTAATACAAGTATTATTTAGGTAAAATTATACAAATTTTTAGATAGAAGGTAGATGAAGTATGATTTCATGGATGCAAAAACACAATAAGTACCTCGTATGGACCATATGGGTAGCAACTATCGCATTTATTGGTGCTGGTTTCGTAGGTTGGGGTAGTTATGATTTAAGTAGTAAAGCGGGTAATGTTGCCAAAGTTGGTAATGTTGAGATTAGTCAAACAAAACTCAACATGGTTTACTCTAGTATATATAACCAATATAATGAAGCAATGCAAGGTACGCTTGATGACAAAAAAGCAAAAGAGATGGGTCTTATCCAGCAAGCGTTTGCAAGACTTGAAACACAAGCTAAGATTCTTAACTTTGCAAATGAAGTAGGTGTAGTCGTTTCAGATAAAGAAGTAGTACAAAGACTTCAAGGTATACGTTCTTTCCAAAAAGACGGTCTCTTTAATAAAGATATATATAGTGCCTATCTAAAATCACAAAGACTCAAAGCAAATGCATTTGAAGCTACACTAAGAGAAGAACTTGTTATTCAAAAAACTATTGCACTACTTACAGTTGAAGCTCTACCATTAGAGACTGAAGCTATCTCAGCAGCGATGAATGTAAGTGACAAACTTGCATACAAAGTGTTGACACAAGCAGATGTAAACTTTGTAGTAGATGATGCTAAAGTAAAATCTTTTTGGGAAATGCAAAAAGAGAACTTTATGACAACACAAATGTATGATCTTTCAATTGTATGGACAGCAAGTAAAGATGCCAAAATCACAGAAGATGAGATAAAAGCATATTACGATACAAATAGTTTTAACTACACAAATGCAAAAGGTAAACAACTTACTTTTGATGAAGCAAAAGAGCAAGCAAGTAAGGATTTAAAACTTAAGAAAACTAAAAAAACTGCTCAAAAAGCCTATATTGCATTCAAAAAAGGCAAATTAACACAGAGTGAAAAGATTACTTTACCTTTGGGTGATTTAAAGTTGACTGCTGATATTTGGAATGCCCTTAAAGAGAAAAATATTGGTGACATTTTAAAGCCAAAAGTAGTAGCAGATATGTATGCCACTATAAAGATAGACAATGTCGTTATACCTAAGGTAAAAACATATGATGAAGCAAAAGAAGAGGTCACAGTTTTATATACAATTCAAGCAAAAAAAGAGGCTCTTTTAGCACTTGCTGAGAAGAGATTAAAAGAGTTTGATCAAAGTGATAGCATCATCTCTGATTTTGTTAAATTAGAGCAGAGTGTCAACCTAAATCCACTAAATAATCAAGAAAGTTTACAATTTTTACAAAAACTCTTTACTTCATCAGAAGAAAAAGGTATCATTAGCGTAGCGGATAAAGTTGTTGTTTACAACATTCTAGAACAAAAGCTTACATCAGCGGATGTAAATGAGACAGAATCTGTAAAACAAACTGTTAACAAATTGAAACAAACGACATTTGAATCAAACTTGATTAAAATGTTAGGTAAAAAATATCCAACAGAAACCTACATGGGAGGACTTACGAATTGAGTGACACAATTTTAGCTATTGATATCGGTTCTACTAAAATATGCGCTATCATAGCTGAGATTTCAGACTCTAACGAAGTCACTATCCAGGGACATGGTATCACTAAATCCCAAGGGATTAAAAAAGGTGCCATTACCAATATTGAACTTGCTTCAAAATCTATCAAAAAAGCCATTAATGATGCTAAACGTATTGCAGGATCAAATATTACTTCTGCAACCGTTTCTATCTCTAATGCTTATGCCAAATCTTTAAACTCAACAGGTATTGTCAATATTCCACATAAAGATATTTCTATTAAAGAAATTAATCGTGTAATGCAAACGGCACTTTACAATGCAAATGTACCGAATGAATATGAAGTGGTCCATGTACTCCCTTATAACTTTAGAGTAGATGATCAAGACTTTATTGAAGATCCATTTGGGATGAATGCATCTCGTATGGAAGTTGATGTCAATATTATTATGACACAAAAGTCAAACCTATCAAATCTTAAAAAAGCTGTACGTTCTGCCGGTGTTGAAATCAACGGTATTGTTCTTTCTGGTTATGCTTCTGCTATAGCTACAATGGATGAAGATGAAAAAGAGTTAGGTGTAGCAGTCATTGACCTTGGTGGTCAAACTTCTAACCTTGTTGTACATACAGGTAACTCTATAAGATACAATGATTTCTTAGGTGTAGGCTCAAACCATATCACTAATGATTTATCTATGGCACTGCATACACCTCTTCAAATAGCTGAAAATGTAAAAATACGTCATGGTAATCTTGTAGAGAGTTCAAATGAAGTCATTGAGTTACCTATTATCGGAGATGAAGAGAATCGCAATGGCGTATCACTTGAAGTAGTACACTCAGTTATCTTCTCTCGTGTAGAAGAAGCTCTATTGATTTTAGCTAAGTCTCTTGAAAAATCAGCACTAAATGAACAGATTGGTGCAGGTATCATCTTGACAGGTGGTATGACAAAACTAAAAGGTATCAGAGAATTAGCACAAGCTATCTTCTCTGGTATGCCAGTACGTGTAGGATACCCAGAAAATGTAAATGGTCTTTTTGAAGAGTTAAGAGACCCTGCATACTCAACGGTAGTGGGTTTACTACTTTATAAAGCTGGTGGACATACTCAATATGAGATAGATTTCCAACAAGATTTACTTCATTCAAAAACGATACACGAAGAGAACCTCAGTGATATCAAGATAGGTAATACTATGAATAATAGTGAAGACATCTCATTAACAAAAAGCCGCAAAGAAGTAAAAAAAGAGATGAAACTGGGTCAAGATGATGATATGGACGATAATGTCATATCATTTGATGATTTGCCAGACTTAGGTCATGACAATAATAATCCACTTAAAAAGTTAGCCAACTGGGCAAGGCAACTTTTTTAAATGGTAAATCAACTAAAGGGAGGAAAAAATGGAAGAGTTTGAAATCGACATAGTCGAAACAAAGTGTCATACAAATGGTGCAAAAATCAAAGCTATCGGTGTCGGTGGTGGTGGTGGTAATATGATTAACCACATGATAAGTGAGGGTATTCATAGTATTGATCTTATCGTAGCTAACACAGATGCACAAGCACTAGATAGTTCACTTGCACCTTATAAAATGCAACTAGGTCTTAATGCAACAAGAGGACTTGGTGCTGGGATGATACCTGATAAAGGTAGAGAAGCAGCATTAGAGAGTTTTGAAGACATCAAAGAGATGCTTGATGGTTCAGATATTGTATTTATCTCAGCTGGTCTTGGTGGTGGTACAGGTACAGGTGCTGCACCAATCATTGCTCAAGCAGCTAAAGAAGTAGGAGCATTGACTGTTTCTATCGTGACAAGTCCATTCAAGTTTGAAGGGCGTAAAAGAACAAAACTAGCACGTGAAGGTTTAGAAGAGCTTAAACGTGAGAGTGATTCTATTATCGTTGTTCCTAATGAAAAGCTTCTTTCTATTGTAGAGAAAAATCTTGGTATCAAAGAGAGCTTTAGAATGGTAGATGATATTCTAGCTCAAGCTGTTGGTGGTATCTCAAAAGTAATTCTTTCTCATGGAGAAAATGACATTAACCTTGACTTTGCAGATGTTAAAACGGTTATGAACCATAGAGGTTTAGCACTAATGGGTACAGGGTACAGCTTAGGGTCTTCAGCTGCTTATGATGCTGCTAAAATGGCTATTGAGTCTCCACTACTTGATAATATATCTATTGATGGTGCCATGGGTGTACTTGTACAATTTGACATCCATCCAGAGTATCCACTTAATGGTATCTCTGAGGCAATGGAAATTATTTATGAGAGTGCCGATGAAGATGCTGATGTTATCTTTGGTACAACAACCAATGCTGATATGGAGATAGATGAAGTAAAAATCACTATAGTTGCAACAGGTTTTGAAGACAAAAATGCAGTCTCAGAACCAATAGTAAAAAAACAAGAAACCCTACTTAATACAACTAATAACATTAACACCATAAAAAATAGAATGGTTGTTGGTGGCTATAATGGCGATAACGAAGATATTTTAGATGTACCTACATTTCTTAGAAAACAGATGGACTAAGTCCTAAACTCTCTACCCTTTATTTTCTACAAAACAGAGAAACTCTTCCTTCTCTGTTTTAACATCCACATAAACACTATCCCATAATTTAAAATTAACCATTTTTTGCTATCATACTCACAATTAAAATATACTTTTAGGAACGATTATGAAATATATCACAAAACTTTCAACACTTACGGCTACTGGTTTAGGTGCTGTGCTTGTAACAGGTGTCACAGGATGTACTCAACAAGAACAACAACAGGCAAAAGGTGCTTTTGTTATTATCGAAGAGACTGCTCCTGGTAAATACCAGATTAAAGATGAGTTTCCAGCAGATGAAACACGCATCGTACTTAAAAAACTTGATGGTTCAGAACAAGTACTTACACAAGCACAGCTTGATGCACTCATCAAAGAAGAAGCTGCCAAGATAGACAATGGTACTTCAAACCTCACAAAAGAGCAAAACCCTCAAATGCAACACCAGGGTATGGGTCTGGGAGAAACTATTATGGCAAGTATGGCAGGTGCTATGCTTGGTGCATGGATAGGTAACAAACTTTTTGGAAACCAAAATTACCAAAATAACCGTAAAGCAGGATATAAATCTCCATCTACTTACTCAAAAAGTAAAAAGTCTTTTTCTAAACCTAGAAAATCTTCTACTAAAAAAGGTGGTTTCTTTGGTAATAAAAAGTCAGGCGGTAAAAAAGGTGGGTTCTTCGGTGGTTAATTTACAACAAACAACACCCCTTGACACAGACTACCTAGAATCACTTGGTTTTGTATGGCATACAGACTCTGATGAAAGCTCTTACATTTCAAATGAATTAGTTGTTATTTCTGAACAAGAAGCAGAAGCTTACTATGAGGCTACTAATGAACTATACGATATGTATGTAGAAGCTGCTGAACATGTAGTAGAAAATAACCTCTTTCATGAGATTGGCATCCCTTTTAACCTTATAGAAGCTATCAAAGAGTCATGGGAAAACGATGTACATTGGCACCTCTATGGACGTTTTGATCTTGCTGGTGGCTTAAATGGTAAACCCATCAAACTCCTAGAGTTTAATGCAGACACCCCTACTGCACTTTTTGAAACTGCTATCATCCAGTGGGCAATGCTCAAACAAAATAACATGGAAGAAGCCAGTCAATTTAACGGACTCTATGAAGCATTAATTAATAACTTTAAAAGACTTGTAACATTAGAAGAAGATGTCTCTAGTTTTGAAGAGAACTATGATGGATGGAATTTCCTCTTTACATCCGTTAAAGGTAACTCTGAAGAAGAGAACACCGTAAGACTACTACAACACATAGCAACAGAAGCAGGCTTCAATACAGAGTTTGCCTACATAGATGACATAGAGTTTGATTCTGATGAAGGTATTTTCTACAACGACACAAACTATGAACTCTGGTTTAAGCTCATCCCTTGGGAAGACATAGCCTTAGAAGAGTCAGACTTGGCGATGCTTTTAAGTAACATCATCAAAAACCAAAAAGCCATCATATTCAACCCTGCCTACACCCTACTCTTCCAAAGTAAAGGGCTACTCAAAATACTCTGGGACTTATACCCTAACCATCCTCTACTCTTAGAGAGTTCATTTGAACCACTAGAGGGACAAAAACAGGTCAAAAAGCCAATATTTGGCAGAGAAGGAGGCAATGTAAGCATCTTAGATGAAAACGCCTCAGAACTCGAATCTGTAGATGGCGACTATGCCAATCACAAAATGATATACCAAGCCTATACAGAATTAGCTACAGATGCACAAGGTAACAGCTACCAAGCTGGTGTATTTTATGCTTATGAGGCGTGTGGTTTAGGATTTAGAAAAGGTGGGAAGATTCTTGATAATATGTCTAAATTTGTAGGGCATGTTG
>CAZXGY010000005.1:0-14726 GCA_964640455.1 uncultured Sulfurovum sp. | reverse complement strand
TAAAATCAAAATGTACCCACACGCTAGAAATCAATATCAACAGCACAGAAATAAATAAAACCAGCTTGGGGGACCATGCACAAAATACTTTTTTTCTTTTCTTTTTTTCTACATCAACTTTCTGAAAACCTATTAAAGGATAAAGGAAAGCAAAATGTATATAAGAAATAAGAAGTGATGTCATTGTAAAAAACGCAATTTGTTTAATAAGTAAAAAAGAAGTGAAACTCAAAATAAAAAAAGCAAAAAAAGTTGTTAAAAATCCAAATAACACTTCTTTATTTAGCCTTTTTTTCTCACTATAGTGTTCGTGTAAATAATGATGAAACATATAATCTATGGCCACCGTACTTATTGATATACCAAATACAAATACAAAAATAGAAATCTGCTCATACATCTGGGTAAGCATTAATGTAGCAAGAATAGCGGATGTTGCTAAAGTAATAAAAGTATTTGTCAGTAAGAAAACATCTTTTAAAATGACAAGATATAGGAGTATTAAAATAGCAAAGGCAATGTATGCAATGTCCTCAACATCCGAACGAATAGCTTGGGAGTTTTCTACATAATAAAAAAGTGAACTAAAGAACTGGATATCTGCTTGAGAAGACAATACTCTATGGATATTATTATATACTTCTTGATGTTCTTCTAGTTTTTTACTATCAAGTGAGAAATAACTTATATATCCATAATTAGCAATAGTGAGATGCCCATTGCTAATTTGTACTTTTCTAGGCTTTTTAGAAATTAAAATTGTAAAAGGATCTACCTTATCTATCATAACAGGGAAAAAAGAAGTAGTCATGTCGTTATATATTTTGTTTAATTCTTTAGAAATATCTAGTGTAGAAAGTTTTGTAACATTCACATCTTGTATGAATAACTTATATGTTTTTTGATGTGCCTGTAAGTCATCATTTACATAAGCTCTTTTTAGAGATACTGACGTTAAGGTATCTAATTCTTTTTCTATCTTTTGCATTTTTTTTAAAGCAGCATTATCAAAACCTTTTACTGCCACCAATAATGTATGACTACTTTTTGTTTGTTGGAAAGCCTGCATTAACTTTTTTGTATTATCATCTTCTAAAACAGAAAATAATAAGGTCGAAAAGTGCGTATAGCTCTGTAAAGAAATGACAACATACAGTGAAACAATAAAAAAGAAAAAGTTAAGATATTTAATAGTTTTCTTCAATCAATATCCTATCATTATTTGTCAAATTTATTTTTAAAAACCTTAACTGTTTACCCTTTTTTTGATACTCAACGCTTTCTATATATTTTGCTATAACTTTATGTGGAGTTAGACTTGTAACTCCATTATTTGTCTTCAATGAAAAATAGGATTCAAGTATCTTTTTTTTATCAAAATAGACAGCTTCAAATAAAATAAAAAACATTTTAATGGCTGGTTTTGTACGTAAATCCAATACCTTTCTCTCTGAACCTTCTTGCTTTATAAGTTTCGAATTACTATAGGTTAAAATACTTATATCATTCTCATAGACTATAATAATTTTATTTTTAAAAAAAGTGATTTCTCCCTTCTTATAAAATGTCATTTCCAAAGAATCAAAATATTTTTCTTCGGAAAAATGTATCGTTTGTGCAGATACAGAAAAGCTACATAAGGTTAAGACCAAAAGACATTTAAACATTTTCTCTCCTTAAGAAAATAAATTTCCGATGTAAAAATTGTATTAACCCTGCAAAAAGAAATAAGAAATACCAACCAACAGAACTATAAAATAGCCAAAAATCAAGGTTCGTATCTATATAAAACATAAAATGAATACCTACATTGATGACACACACAAGAAACCAAAACATGGTAGACTGGTGTATGTATTCTTTTTCACTGTCTCCAATAGGTTTTTTAGACATCTTTTCTGCAAAAGTAAGAATCATTGATTTTTTTTGAAAATAAGTAACAAGCATCACACAGGAAAAAAACAATGCAATAAGAAGTGGTATCATTTTTAACGCCAAAAAAGCTTCTGAAAAAAAAGAAAAAGTAACAACAGCTATATAAAATAGTGGCAGAAGGATCGAAATATTTTTTTTATCTTTCAGTAAAAATAGCCATACTATGCTAATAGTAAAAATCATCACAGAAACTACTTTTACATCATAATATTTCAACAATATAAAAACAAAAGGTGCATAAATAAGTGAAAAAATAAAATTCATTTTTACCTTACCATTGCTCCAGAAATATTAAGAACTTCACCACTTACATAGCTTGCATCATGTCCTATGAAGTAGGCACATTTTGCTACTTCCGCAGGCATACCAAAACGCTGTAGGGGAATCATTTTCTTCAATTCTTTTTTGTTTGCTATGCTATCTGTCATTTCTGATTCTATGATACCTGGAGCCAAGGCATTCACCCGTATATTATAACGACCAAGCTCTATAGCAAGTGTTTTTGTAAATGCAATAATACCTCCCTTAGCAGCTGCATAGTTTGCTTGTCCTACATTACCAACGAGACCTGAGATAGAAGCAATGTTTACAATACTTCCTTTTTTGTTACGAATCATATTTTTACTGATGCATTTTGTAATATAAAAAGGAGCATTCAGATTCGTATTAATCACATCTTCCCAATCATTCTCTTCCATAAAGAAAAATAAACTATCTCTAATGATTCCCGCATTATTGATAAGTACATCGACATTTAATTCTTCTAATGTTGACTTTATAGCTTCTTTATTTTGCATATCAAAATGAATTAGCTCTCCCTTACCTATATCTTTCAGAAGAGATTCTGCTTTGGTTCTATTTTTATTGTAGTGAACATAAATATAATATCCATGTTTAGCAAATTCATGTACAATCGCTGTGCCGATAGAACCCGTTGCACCTGTGACTAAAACTTTTAATGCTTCCATGTTAAATAAATTTCTGAGATATTAATAATGATTTCATATTTTGAATATCTATATCCATTCTTCTGTCTTCACGTAAAGGTTTGACAATGACCCTAATCTCATCATGAATTGTTTTAAGATGCTGTGATACTTTATCTTGACCACGTATATCTACAGCTTGAGCCATACCTATAAATGCAATAGAAAGCATATTGTATAAATCTGGAATCATTTTAGCAAAATCATTGGCTGCCGTTGTTCCCATAGAAACCTTATCTTGATTGAGTGACTCAGTAGGACGAGAATGAATAGATGCTGCTGTGGTATTTTTAATCACATCAGCACTTACAGAACTAAGCGTAATTTGCATCGCCTTAAACCCATGATAATACGACTCTGGTGCTAGTTTTAAATTTTCACCCAATCCTCTGTTAAATTTATGGTCTACAAGTAAAGCAAACTCTTTGTCTAGTAAATCAGCTAAGTTTGCTGCACAAATTTTCATGGTATCCATTGCATGTGCTACATAGCCTCCATAGAAATTCCCTGAAGTGTATATCTTTTTGTTTTTACCATCAATCAAGGGATTATCATTCACAGAGTTTATTTCTGTTTCTATCCAATTCTTGGCAAGAGTCAAATTATCTCTAATCACACCTAATACTTGTGGTGCACATCGCATAGAATAATTGTCTTGTATATTTAAATCATTGTCTTCAAAAAACTTTGCGTAACGGTCATCTCTACCATGTGTTAATTTTGAACCTGACATTTTGCGCTGAATATTTTTTGCAGAAGCAATTTGCCCAGAGAAAGGTTTAGAATCATGTACAAAGTCTGACACAGGTGTATCATCTCCCAATAAAACTTCAAACATACCTGCAACATAAGACTCCATAGAGTCCAAAATCACTTCAAAAGCTTCTAACGCATCAAGAGCAATAGCACTCATGATAGTTGTACCATTCATAATTGCTAAAGCTTCTTTTGGCATGAACACATAAGGTTCTATGCCTAACTCTGAATAAACCTCCATAACATCACGTATTTTATCTTTATAGTAGACTTCACGTTCTCCTGCTATCACTGCAGCAATGTATGATAAAGGTGTTAAGTCACCACTTGCCCCGACTGAGCCTTGTGAAGGTATCACAGGTATAATATCTTTTTCAATCAGTAATTTTAGGCGATGTAGTAACGTCATACTCACAGCAGAACGTCCTTTACTTAAAGAAATAGTCCGCATAATAACTGCGTAACGACATACTTTTCTGCTAAGGTTAACACCTACACCACAGCCATGAAATCTAAATAAGTTTTTTTGTAAGGCTTGACTGTCTTCGTAGGAAACATAGTTCTTCCCACTTGCTCCATATCCCGTGGTAATACCATAAATAGGTTTTGTCTTAATCTGCTCCATCAAAAAGTCATGTGCTGCTATCATAGTCTCTGTAAAAGCTACATCTTCTGATATTTCAATATTTTTCGCCAATATAATATCTTCAAGACTTATATTTCTAGTATCAATCGTTAAGGTCATTTTTTCTCCCAAAAATTGTATAAATTAAACCATTGACTAGGATATAATCTTACAATCTCTTCAAATTTTTTTACATATGTTTCTAATGCTTCGTGTACAGCATCAGCTTCTTTTTTATTTTTATCCATGACAATATGAATATATTCCACTTTATACTGTTGTAGGTCTGTCCAAATAATGAAATATGCCAATAAAGGTTTATCAACTTTATAGGCCACTTGAAATGGGTTTTTATTGAATTTTGCCTTTTCACCTAAAAACATGACTTCTACTTCAGCCTTTTTATTGGCTACTCTATCTGCCATAATAGCAACAATTTCTTCATTCAATAATGCATTGGCAATTTCTATAGAGACTGAAATAGTCCCTTTATTTATATCTATAACATTTACTTTTGATTCAATCTCAAGATCTTTTTCTATACTTTTTATATCTACAAGCATTGCCTCTTGCATGACTATATTTATTTTATTTTTGACATGTGAACCTGATGTTGAAGCTCCCCATCCACCAAAATGTGAATAAACCAACAGCGAACCTGATGCTAGTATTTCGGTGGGCACTTCAGCAGTTTCATATCTAAAGTCATAATGTTCAGGATGAATTTTAGATATAAATCTATCTACCATTGAAATAGCAAACATTCTTAAGTGTGTATAGTATACTCTAGAAGTAAACTCAACATTTAAATGTTTATAATATTCACCTAATGACTCTTTCACATTTTTAGCGATTAAAAAATAAAAAAATGTGACGGGATACATAAAATAATATATGAACTTATAACCAAATAAACTATATAAGTCTAATACCAATTGAATACTTTTTTTACTTCCTCTTTGTTTTGTCTGATGCATGTTCTATTATTTTGTTCTAAATAGTTTTTTTACTTTATCTACAAATCTATGAAATAATATTTGTAAATGTACCCATACAATGGACATCGTATCTTCGAAGTTCCTAAAATGGCTCACACGTTCTTCTGCTAAAGGGTAGTAACATTCTATGCCCACTTCTTTAATATTTTTTCCCTCTTGCGCATGTCTGATAAGCACTTCCATCTCCCAATCAAACTTTTTAGTTTGTATTGGAAGGGTTAGTATAGAAATAGGATAAATCCTATAACCTGAAAGGGAGTCTGATATCATCATTTTTGTATTGAGTTTTGCCCAAATATTACTAAACCATCTTCCAAATTTAGACCCTAAAGGTACATTCTCCAAATTGAAATTTCTCGCCCCTATGATGATTTCGTCTTGATGACACTCACTGATGAGTAAATGTGCTTGTGATGCTAAGTGTTGGCCATCCCCATCCATACTTAATACATATAGATAACCTAGCTCCTTGGCTTTTTGGGTACCACTTATAATGGCTTGCCCTTTACCTTGATTTTTCTCATGCTCAACAAAATGTATGTTTTTTTGTTCATCTTGTGAAAAAAGATCTTTTACCGATGCATTAGACCCATCATCAACCACTATCACTTCATAGTGATGTGCCAAAATATCTTCAACAACTTTTTTAATACTCCCTAAATTATTATAGGTAGGGACAACAACTATCACTTTATTTTGTTTCATATATTATTTCACTCACTTTTACATTCTGTCTAAAAATTTTTATCTTTCGTTTTTTTTCACTCTTAGAAACTTCACATTCTAATATATCATTTGGGAAAATACTTTTTATAAATTTACTGTTGTTGATAGTCACAATTTCATCTTCAAATAATGTTGCCATTATATCAATAAGAGCAAACCCTGGCAACAGGGGAAACTTCGGGAAATGTGCTTCAAATAATGGATGTGAACTATCAGCCAACTGCAGAAATACATTGTCATTATCTTGAAGTATTCTGGTATATAATTTATCTATCAATTCATCTCCCCTTGCCTTACCCTATATAAGTACTATAATTTTATCCAAAACTAAATAAAACTACTATACAATCTTACACTTTATACTTACTCCACTAAACAATGAGACAAAATATGCAAAACTTTTTTACAGAAAACGATACTAAAAATGCATTAGAAGCACAATATGCCGCACAAAAGATTGCCTTTGCTCCTATTATCTTTCAAGTGGCAAAGTCCATGAGAGATTTGGGTATTTTAGAAGTCTTATATACCCATGACAACGTAGGTCTTAATATTGATGAAATTAGCCAAAAAGTAAACCTTTCGACTTATGGAGTGAAGACACTACTTGAGTCTTCATTGAGTGCCGATATTGTAAAGTGTATAGAGGAAAGATATTACATCACAAAAACGGGTTATTTTTTACTCAAAGATAAGATGACCAATATCAATATGAACTACAACCATTATGTTAACTATCAAGGTCTTTACTACTTAGAAGAGTCCATAAGAGAAAACAACCCTATAGGCTTAAAAGTATTTGGAAACTGGGAGACTATCTACCCTGCTCTTTCATCACTACCAGCAAAAGCCCAGGAGAGTTGGTTTACTTTTGACCATTACTACTCAGATAGTTCATTTGAAGATGCCATCCAAATACTTCTAAAAAACAAACCAAAAACACTCTTAGATATAGGTGGTAATACAGGTAAGTTTTCTATGCAACTTGCAGAAGCAAATCCTGATATTTTTATAACGATATGTGACTTACCTGAGCAAATTACACTTGCGAAAGAGAATATAAAAGATGCAAACTTAGAAGAAAGAATCTCTTTTATATCTCAAGATATCCTAGATGTTACAAAAGATATTCCAACAGGCTATGACATCATCTGGATGAGCCAATTTCTTGACTGCTTTAAAGAAAAAGATATTATTTCTTTACTTCAACGGGTGAAAGAAAGTATGACAAAAGATACGCTTATTTATATCATGGAACCTTTGTGGGATAAACAGAGATTTGAGACTTCTGCGTATTGTATTATCAACACCTCACCTTACTTTACAGCTATGGCAAACGGATATAGCAAAATGTTCAATGCAAAAGACATGCTAGAGTATATTCAAAAAGCAGGCTTAAGTGTTGTAGAAGAGATAGATAATATAGGTATCTGTCAAAGTATCATCATTTGTAAATAGTCTCAATTATTTTAAAACTTGATAAATACTTTCAATCGCTTCTTTAGGTAAGTGTACAAACATATTTGTCTCGTCCCACACATACCCACTTAACACTGAGACTACTTTACGTTCTATCTTATCTACTGTGAGTTTATCTGAAAAGAGTATCGTTTGTAAACGTCCATCATACCATGCATTGACATACGCTCTAAAGACGTCAATGCCAACCATCATATAATCTTCATAGTCAGATTGCCAATCAACCTCATTACCCTTAAACTCATCAATAATCAAATTGGCGGCCCTCAAACCTGACTCTAATGCCAGTGTCACACCTGAAGAGAAAATGGGGTCTAAAAACTCTGTAGCATTACCCACCAGTACAAAATTTTTACCAAACATTTTTTTCACATCAGAAGAATAGCCACCAATAGTGCCTACTTCATTTATTTTTATGGCCTTTGCATAACGGGTTTTTGCATGCGTGTTGTTTTCAATGACATGATTCCAAAATGCATGCGCATCACCATCAAATGCCTGAAAATATTCATCAGAACAGACTATACCTACAGAGGTCTCCGTAGCACTTAGTGGGATGTTCCATATCCAGGCATCATTATCTCCCACTATATACACTGTAATGTACCCATCTGTACCATCTGTTGCCCGGCTATCATTTTTAACACGACAGAAGACTACATGTCTCGAAGCCAAAGAAGAGTTAGATTCAAGCTTTAAAAGGTGAGGTAGCACACGTCCATATCCAGACGCATCAATCACTTTTCTTGCTTGATATTGGCCTTCTTGACCTTGTTTATCTACAACAGTAACTATATTTTCATTTTCATCATAGGCAATGACTTCAGTTTCCATACTTAACTGTGCACCACGTTTTTCTGCATTATCTAACAGCACTTTATCAAAAATTTCACGGCGTACCTGAAAAGAACTATTATGTTTTTGTCCAAGGTTTTCTGTAAAGTGTATCACCTTACAATCATTTTGTTCATTTTCAAAGGTGACACCACCTTTAAGTTGGAAACCTTCAGCAATCACTGCATCTAAGACACCAGCTTCTTCAAGTAGCTCATTACAGCGGGGAAGTAAAGACTCACCTATCACAAAACGGGGGAATTTCATTTTTTCGATGACTTTTACACTGTATCCAGCATTTCGTAGCTGTATCGCAGCGATAGATCCAGCTGGACCTCCCCCTATAATAATAACATCATACATTTTCATATTTAAACCCTATTCTTCAATTTGTAATGTAAAAGAGCCTGTTACAACTTTAATTTTAGATTCTTTACATAATGCTTCAAAGTAAAATTGATGATACTGTGCTAACTGCACATCTTTATAGACTTTAAATTGATACGCTTTACTATCAATAGCCTCTAATATCTTCACCTCTTTTCCTATAGTTAAAAAACCTATTTTCACATCTTTTTTGGTCTTAAATCCTGCAGTGCATTGTGCCGCTGCTTCTAAAAACATAGCCAAAGTCGGAAGAGAAGGAAATACACAATCAACCACAACATACTCTTCTGTACATGCAGCAACATTTTTAGCAAAAAGTAAAAGATCGCCATGGGGTAAGGTCATAACTGAACCTCTATCACATTTATTTTTCCAGCTTCACATTGTCTTGCAATAGTTAACATAGTACGCATAGAGTATGGCACTTTGGAATCCCCTACACTCTTAGCAAACTTTACTGTAGGTGCTTCATCTGTAAGTCTTACTTTTAATGCCACAGCACATTCTAAATACTGTTCACAAACATTAACCTTTTCTATGCCTTTAGTATTTAATGTTTCTGTAACCAGAAGCAAAAGAGTATCTCCATCTAGTGCCTTAACTGCACCTACTTTTAAAACACTGTCAGATGTTTTGTTCCCACTTGAAATAGTGAGGAGTTCTTCTTCATTTTTTTGTAATATAGACAAATAGGATATAGCCGTATTATAAACAGAATTTTGAAAATATGTTGGACTGATGGCTTCTTTGTTACTGATAGAATTTAAAATATTTGCAGTCGCTTCCAACTCACCAAAACTACTCCCATAAACGATACGTCCCTTAGTAAAAGAAACTTCATTTGACAAATAAATAGCGATTTTTGCTGCACGTGTAAGCCGTCGCCTTGTCATCATTTTAGGGACTAACGTTTTTGTGTTTAATCCTTCTATTTCTTTCGCCCCAAAGGCATAGGCACTTTGTATAATTTCTAATCGTATAGACTTCATTTGAGCCTTCCAAATATAAGGCTACAGTTATTTCCACCAAAAGCAAATGAGTTACTCATCACGTATTGAATATCTGTATCACTAGCATCATTGCATAAATTTATTTCTGTATTTGAAGGGTTTTGTAAAAAATGATTGGCAGGAAGTACTTGTTTTTCTATCACCATAGAAGAAACAATGGCCTCTAAAGCTCCAGCAGCACCTAAAGTATGTCCTGTAATAGATTTAGTAGAGCTAACAAAAGGTTTATGTGGGAACAAGGAGACAATAGCCTCTGCTTCTGCACTATCATTTGCTTCTGTACCTGTACCATGTGCATTTATATAGTCTATGTCCTTGCTTGTTATCTTTGCCATATCAAGCGCTTTTTGCATCGCATACAAGGCACCTTCTCCTTTAGGTTTGGGGTGTGTCATATGGTAGGCATCTGAACTATAGCCAACCCCACACACTTCCATACAACCATCCCTACTTTGTGTCTCAAGTAACAAACACGCAACCGCTTCACTCACGTTCATTCCATCTCTATTTTCATCAAATGGTTTGCAAGGGTTAGATGAGAGTACCCCTAATGCTAAAAAACCACCTACCGTGGTTTGAGAGAGACTGTCTGCTCCAACAACTAGTACATTTTTATATAAACCTTTAGACAGAACCTCATAGGCATAGCCTATGGCATTTGCACTAGATGTACAAGCTGTAGAAAAAGAGACATCATCATAAAATCCAAATGCATCAGTTAAACAATTTGAAATAACCTGAATATGATGCATATTAGGATCAATATCCGCATATTCCCTTGTTTGCATATACATGTTTTCTGTTGTTTGCATACCGCCTACTGAAGAGCCTATAACAAGTAGTGTCTCTTCATAGTTTTTCAATTGGCTATTGTCTAAAATTTTTTTGCACTCGGAAATAAGGACATCAAAAAAAGTATCTTCTGTATTTAATTTCCCAAGAGCAGGACTGGCATTAAAAAAATACTCTCTATCTTGTTTTATACCAGTAACACCGCTAAGAATATTTTGAAATAAAATCTGATTATTTTGACCTGCACAAGAAACAGAAGTCGTAGTCGTAATGTATACCCTATTTTTTATTTGCATTAATATAATTTAGAAGACTTTGAATAGAAGCAAAAATAGTTTGATACTGTTTTGAGTCTGTTATTTTAACCCCATACTCTTTTTCTATCGCTAAAACTAACTCTATAGAATCAACTGAATCTAACCCTAGTCCATCATCACCAAATAGTGCATCATTATCATCAATATCATTGGGGGTCATATCTTCAAGGTTTAAATATTTAATTAATACCTTTTTAAACTCTTCACTTGTTAGCATAAAACTGTCCTATTCATGTATATATCATCAATTTTACCTTATTATCACTTATATTTTGATGTAAAATTATTATATGAAATAGTAAGGGTTGCTTCAACATATGCCTGTTAAAATTAATATGCATATTACTTAATAAATATATGAGAAGTTTAAAATGAACAGTGTACGTCTATTAACTATTTTTTTCTTTATCAACAAAGTTCTACCATGATTAAATTACACTCTGTAGAAAAGATAAAAAATACTTCTAAAAAAACTTTATTAAAGAGTACAAAAATAAAAATAAACCCGTTGTGATGACTGAACTTACCAAAAAATGGCCTGCACGAGAAAAATGTGATATAGAATATATAAAATAGGTAGCAGGTGATAAGATTGTGCACTTGTATGACAGTAAACCTTCTAGAGATAGAAAACATCAGCATGCCGCAGCTGAATATATACCCCTTAAATTCTATATCGACTTATTGGAAAAGGGTGAAAGTAACCTTCGTATGTTTTTTTATAATATCCTAGCAGAAGCCCCATAATTGACAAAGGATTTTAACTATCCTGACATTGGGCTCAAATTATTTAAAAAACTGCCTGTTTTATTTTTAGGTGGTAAAGATGCAAGAGTACAAATAACTGAATTAAATCATGGTGATGTGATTTATATTCCTTCAGGGTATTGGCACTATGTTATGTATGATGATATTGGTTTTTCTATGGCACTAAGGGCTTTTCCGAGAAAATCAAAGCCCGTACTAAAACTACTCTATAATCTTTTAGTACTTCGAACTATTGATGGTCTTATACACAAAGTTGTAGGGCAGTCATGGAACGAAAGAAATGAAAGAGTAACGCTAAAAAGGACCTAACACTAACCTAATAAAATAAAGTTATTTTAAAATTTATACCCAAAATAAAGATAAAGAAAACCTGTTGTATCTATTTCCTTATATTTAAACCCTGGAACATATACAAAGTTTACACTCACATCTTTATAATAAAAGTTAACCGCTGGTCCAAAACCTCCTGTTAACCCATATTTACCATCTTCTCTACTTTTATCATCGTCTGTATATATTTTTTTTATACCAAAAAAACCAGTTACTCCTACAGCTGTATCTATTAGCCCTGTGTCAAAACGATAATAATGCCCCAACCCAATACTCCCTTGCAGGTTTTCAAAAGAATCATTTAAAAGTAAAATATTCGTGGCAAAATATATATCCTTATAATTTTCAAAAAAAGTATATTCATATCCTACCCCATAGTTAAAGGCATTATACTTTTCGTCAAATCGATCATAAGTATGTTCATGTATAGTAAACCCACTCAATAAAAATCTTTGTTCACTTGCAAAAATAGGTAATGCAAACAATAGTACTAGTAGAAATTTCATATCTCTCCCATCATTAATTTATCAAAAAAAACCAATACTTTATTGATAGTATTTTTATTCTTCTGTCGCATCATGTACTGCTTTTTTAGAATCATTCCAAGCTGTTTTGGAAACTATTTTTGTTTCATGCCATGCTTTTTTCGATATATCTTTAGTTTCATGCCATATTTCCTTGGAATCATGTTTAATACCATTAGAGGTAGCACATCCACCGAGAAAGATAACTATGTACAAACCTAATAAAATCAATATATTTTTCATTTACCAATCCTTTATTATTAAATTAAATAAGAAACTAAACTAGTTTAGATTTTTTCCATTCTATTGAAAGTTTACTAATCTTATCTTAGTATAACTATAAAATAGACTTAATAGTATTTTGTAGCACTCATTTTTTTATTAAATCAAGTTTGGAGAAGAAAAAGGATAGAAAATAACAACATTCTCACAAGATGTATTCAAAGAAAATTGCACAGTTAAAAAATAAAAGACATGCCTAATACTATAAAATTTACTTCATTTTTAACATCGACTTAACAAAAGTATACACCAAATACACAAAAACAACATATCGCCTGTATAACAGGCTAACACGCTACTCTCTCCGAGTTGTGTTATTGCACAAATTACACAAACTTTGCACAAAAGACAAGTTTTTGATAAGTTTTATTGCACAGTTTTACATAAAAAATAACTGTAGTGTTGTAATATTTATCTTAATACTACAGTTATCTCATACATCTTATCTTTTTATTCTCAAATCATTTTCCAAATCTTTATCTTCTTCTAATTCATCATTATCCATAAGTATAGATTGAATCATTATTGCATCATCTTTATTTGATGTATCAGTTTCACCTGTACCATCTAATGATTCATTTTTAGAATTTTCTTCAGTAATATCATCTTCTATTTGAATTTGCATATCATCTGTAATATCTACAGAATCTCTTGAATCTGATTCACTCTTCACAATATGCTCTATTTCCTTTCTCTCTGATTTATTTTCAACATACACAGGTTTAGGTTGAGTTATATTTTCACTTTCACTTTTATTCTTATTCTTATTTATAGCAATACTCTGTTTTTCATCACTTGTACTGTTATCATTTTTCGTATTTTTTATATAATTGATACGAAACTGCTTTTTCATCTTCTCCACTTCATCTTTATCAAGATGTATACATTGCCCATCATAAATAGCTATAGGTTGTCTCAAATCAACATATACACCTTTATCTTTAGCACGAGAAATGAAGTTTGGTATCGTATCAGCTACTGTAGCAACGTTAGCAATGATTTTTTGGATTTTAATCTTATCTGCTTTTTTTAGTATCAGATTCTCTTCTTCAGAGATTTTATTACCCCAAAGGTTTTTTATAGCTACAGTGTTAGGAAGTATTTTTTTACCCGTTGTAGTTTCTGACACTCCTGTTTTATGTGCATTTTGTGTAAACTTTTCTATATCTGAAGTAATGACTGTGGCATCATGTTTACATCGAGTCACTTGTGTGTAAAATGAGTTTTGAGATGCCATTTTAGGGTGGGCAATAGCAATTACATGACCCGTAGTGGCACCTTGGCTTTTAAAGTCAGTCACTGCATAGCCGTAATCAATATAAGGATATTCTGTAGGATTTATTTCATGTACCTTCCCATCAATATCAACTACAATTTTATCTTCCATTACCTCCAGTATTTTTCCACGCATACCATTTTTAAAGCCTAACTTTTTATCATTTTTAGACAATACAATGATTTCATTTTCTACAAACTCTCTTTTCTCTGCTTTAAAATAACCTAATCTATCTCCATATTCTTCAATATTCACTTCTATTCTATTCTTATCAGCATCTTCTATGACTATTGATTTCTTATCTTGACTCACGCCTATAAAAGCATACTCTTTACCAGCACTCAATCCTTTTGCTCCAGGGTATGGAATAATAAAATCAGGTTTGGCCGCTGCAACACCTGTAGCCATATATTGTTGTATCCCCATGATATTTACAGAGATGTAGGTATTAAAGTGATAACCATCTCTATATGCTATCACCCCTTTCTCTTTTAGCTCTTCTCTAATAAACGCATTACTTGCTTTACGTACTATATTTGTAGAGGCAAGAATAAGTGACCTATCTACCAAATCATCTCCCATAGTTTCATCTCTTATGGAAGATATATATAGACTTGCAGCTTTTAATACAGCAGATTTATTATCTAGTTCATGTAAAGAACCTCTTTTTTTAAGTGCATCTATAGCATTACCCCATGGAT
>CAZXGY010000004.1:0-15442 GCA_964640455.1 uncultured Sulfurovum sp. | reverse complement strand
ATCACTGTAAAGGGATTGACCTTGTTTACCACACAGGAAAAGAAGCAAATGTCTACAACATAGGTGGACGTAATGAGCGTACGAACTTACAGATAGTAGATGCAATCTGTAGTATCTTAGATGAAAAAGTTCCAAGTGCAAAATCTTACAAGGAACTCATCACATTCGTAGAAGATCGTGCTGGTCATGATAGACGTTATGCTATCGATGCTACAAAACTTGAAAATGAACTTGGCTGGAAAGCAGGTGAGAATTTTGATACTGGTATTGTAAAAACAGTAGATTGGTATTTATCTAAATATGGTTACTAAATGCAAGGTATAGCCCCTCTTTCAAAAAGAACTACAACCTATGTAAATATCCTTTTTATCTTACTGATTATTGCTTATGCATTTTTAGGTCAATTACTCATATGGGAAATCCCTTACTCTTTTCCTTTTGGTGGACCAGATGAACTTATGCACCTCTCTATGGCTGACTACATAGCACAACATTTATCTTGGCCTCAATGGGATTCAAAAGAAGTAGTTAGAAATGCCTATGGTGTTTCATATAGTGCTGGTGGCTCTATAGTCTATTGGTTACATGGTTTGAGTTATAAAATATTTGGTCATCACAGAATAGGTGCTTTTTTACTTCTTCTTGTCTATTTAGCTTTAACAATTTTTATGTACAGAAAAAACAAACTCTCCGGTTTTCTTTTACTGGCAGGACTACTCCCTCAAACACTATTTATCTTTTCTTATGTCAACTCAGACGCAGGTACTATTGTGACTGCTTTACTCTTAGGGATAAGTGTAGGTTTTTTTGTCACTGGTGAAGATAAAATAAAAAACTTTTTACTACTTCTCTTTTTTGCAGGGTTAGCTGTTACAGCTAGACAGCACCTATGGGCTATTGCTTTACTCACGCTTGTCTGGGCAGTAGTCTATAAACGTAAAGTCATCTATACGTATGATAAAAAAATATGGTTTTTGGCCCTTTCACTTGCACTATTACCTGCATCATGGTGGTTTATTACAAGCTATCTTGCAAATGCGGGAGATATATTGGGTGTATTTACTAATGCCAAGTCTATTATGCAGTTTGGCAATCCTGAGTTACCTTCACTAGCAAGAGATTGGAGTCAGCTTTCCCTCATGGATTTTCTCCATGGCACGCTGATTAGTCTCTATGCAAGTTGGGGATGGATGTCACTTAGCTTAGAAAGTTATGAATATATACTAGTTACCATCGTATCTGTTGGAATTATAGTTTTAGTCTATAAAAAAATTGATAAAAAGATTTTTATTTTCTTCTGTATGTTATTGCTAACAAATTTTTCTTTTATGCTTCTCTATTCGGTTGCTTATGACTATCAAGCACAGGGTAGATATTTGTTCCCAAGTATCTATATTATTCTTGGTATGCTATCTACCATACTATTTAATACAAAAGTTTTTTCTAAAATATTATTAACTTTGTTTATCTTATTAAGTGTGCAAAATGTATATTTTAGTACAAAATTGACACTCTTTAGTTATGTTGATGTTTTTTTAGAAAAACCTATATTATGGGAAAATCCTCCTCAACTCAAATATAATAAAAATGCAAAGTTTAATATAGATGGTTTTCAGGTGACAGATGGGAAACTTTCTATTAGAGGATGGGCATATAACAGTGCAATAAATAACACTTTTGATACAATGTATCTTGTCTTAAAAAATAATACTACATACTACAGAATAGCACTTCAAAAAGAGTCACGTCCAGATGTTGCACATGCATTTAGCAATAAACAACTAGATAGCTCTGGTTTTACTGCTAAGTTGATAGATCTTCAAATACTACCTAAAGGCACATATACTTACCTTTTTGCAGTTAGCCTAGATAAAAAAGTAACCTTTATTGATATAGGACATAATCTGAAAATATAAAAAAGGCTCGATATCTATCGTAACATCTTTTCTACTTGTTTATCTATGTCATTAAAGTGTACTTTTAAATTTTGTTTATTTACCAAGATACCAAAGTCTTTTGGTAATTTACTGTTTACAACACCTGTCACCCTGTCTGCAATGAGCGTACCAAACTCTGGGTAGAAGTGATGTAGATCTGCATAGTTTTCTCTATTTTGAGTAATGCTGTTTACCCCCATAAAATCATATACTTCGCCAAACTCTTCTACAAGTAGAGTTAACCATTTTTTATAATCATCAAGTCTCTCACTTTGTACCAAAATCTTAAATAAGTCAATATTAATAGGCGTGGTAAAAATAATAAATTTTGTGTTGGGATTATCTTTTTTAAGTACTTGAAAATACTTTTTGAGTTTAGGGTTAAACGTATACCCTTCCCCATAAACCTGATGGGTATAGAGTCCTGTCTGGTGGTTAATAGCCTGCTCTTTTCTCTGCTTAGATATACGTATGGTCTGCTTTACATTGGTTCTACTATAGTCTACGGTACCAAGGTTTTTACTATGTTTGATAGACTCGATACTCTTTTCAAGTGTATCTGTTGTAAAGAGCATTTTGTAAGGGTACATCATAGACTTGGTGATGTCCAGATAATGGGAAGGTTTTGGTGTTTGATTCATCTGCATCTGTCCGAAAGGTCCACCATTTGAACCAAAAAAATCAACCCCAAGTATGACTGTTTTAAAGTCTGAACCTTTAATCTCTTTTGCCTGCTTTACCCAGTCTTTATACTCACTAGGATACATGGCAACACCTGAGTAGTTAAATACTTTCATTGTTTTAAAATCATGTTGGTTGATATATGTAGTTCGGCTACTCCCAAGCAACAAGGCATCATACTGCTTCAGCCCACAAAAGTATGCTCTGTTTGTTTTCAACTGACGTTCATTAAATCCTGGTTGTGCATTGTTGTATTGGTTACTATGACAAAATGTCCATAGGGGGTCAATGCTATAGTTAAATAAGGCAAAAAGCGAAATCGTTGAAAGAACCATTGATAAAAAGTATCTAACCCATTTTTTATATCGCATAAGCATTCCTAAAAATTAAAATAGAGAAACTCTGAAAGTTTCGAGAGAGATGAAGCAGCCACAAGAAAAAGAACAGCAGCATACAGTGAAGTGTACATAGTAGGTTTGAATCGTTCAGCCAATTCATTTGAATTTTTAAGTACCACAAGCACAAAAAGACCTGCCATCATCCAGTACATCGTATATGTGTCTTTTGAGACTGACTGTAACCAATAGCCAAAATGTATGTCAGTATCAGAGAGAAAACTCATCTTTTCTTTCCATTCTAGTGGTAATACTAAAGTACCAGTAAACATACCACTAAGTACCTTCATCGCATCATCCCACTCTTTTGCTCTAAAGAAAACCCATGTGATGTTAATGAAGTTAAAAGTGATAAACCACGCAAGTATTTTGTTCAATCTAAACCCTAACCTACTCCAAACTCTGTGGATAACAATAGCTAAACCATGTAAAAAGCCCCAAAATAAAAAGGTCCACCCTGCACCATGCCAAATACCCCCTATAAGAAAGGTTGCCATGAGATTACCATAGGTTCTAAATTCACCCTTTTTGTTACCACCCAAGGGGATATAAATATACTCTCTTAAAAATCTACTTAAAGTGATATGCCAACGTCTCCAGAAGTCTTGAATAGTAGTAGCTTTGTAGGGTGAGTTAAAGTTGGTAGGTAGTTTTATGTTAAACAGCAATGCTGCCCCTATAGCCATGTCAGTGTAACCAGAAAAGTCAAAATAGAGTTGAAACGTATAAGAGAGTGAGGTTACCCATGCTTCCACCATATGAAGTGTCGGAGCCTGATCAAAGCCTGCCGTTGCCCAAATGGCAAAGGTATCGGCAATGATGACCTTTTTGAAGAGTCCTAGTGAAAAAATAAAAAGTCCCGCTGCAATGTTAGGGTAACGCATCACCTTATTGGCTGTTTTGGCAAACTGTGGCATCATCTCACTATGATGGACAATAGGCCCTGCTATTAACTGTGGAAAGAAGGTCACAAAATTTGCGTAATTAAGAAAATCATACTCTTTGGTCTCTCCCCTATAGCTGTCAACAAGGTACGCTATTTGTTGAAACGTAAAGAAAGAGATAGCCAACGGTAACGCTAAGTTCAACATGCCCACATTTGTATCTAAAAGAGAGTTGACATTAGTGATAAAGAAATCTGCATATTTAAAATACCCAAGAAGAGAAACATTTGCTACAATACCCAATGTCAACAACATCTTCTTAGTTACCCTACTATGCTCCCAAGTCCTAGAAAGAGAAAGCCCCATGACATAATTAAATAACATGGAGGTAAGTATAATAGGAAGATAAGTGATATTCCACCAGCTGTAGAAAAAGAGTGAGGCAAAAACCAAGAATGATTTAGCTGCAACAGTCAACCTTAGACTATTAAGATAAAAATAGACAAAAAATGTAAATGGTAAAAAAGCAAATATAAATATGTAGGAGTTAAAAAGCAAATGGTATTCCTAGTAAAGTTTACCTATTTTATCACAGTATGGTAAATAGATAAACTACTCTATTGAAGATATAGCTTCAAAAACTTTTTTAATTCACTATAAACTTCAATAGACTCTGGTGCATCTGGTACAACAAAGTATTCTACGTGAGAAAGACCTTCATACACATTTAAATCTGCTACGACTCCTGCTTTTCTCATCTTACGATGTACACGTACGGTTAAACTGAGAAAAAGATCTCGTGTACCCGTTACAAGCATCGTAGGAGGAAAGCCTGAGAAGTCTCCATACACAGGTGAAAGACCTGGGTTTTTAAGATCAGTACCATTGGCATAAAGCTTGGCTGCTGCAGTAATAAATCCATCATACGTCACAATCTTACGGTCTATTCCTTCATTGGTATAAAGAGAATCTCCATTTTTAGTTAAATCTGACCATGGCGTGCCAATAAAAAGTGCTCCAGGAAGTGCCAAGTGTAATGCTTTTAACTTATGCACGGTAGCTAGTGCTAATCCAGCACCAGAAGAAGACCCTCCGAGTGCAATAGATTTTGGTGCATGTGTTTTAATAAGTGATTGATACACACGAACAACATCTTCTATGGCAGTTGGATAGGGATGGTCTGGTGGCATACGATAATCTATAGAAATCACTGGTATTTTCGCTCTACTTGCAATCAGTATTGCTTCACTTAAAGCCGACATACCTCCACCAAAAATATAGGCACCTCCATGTAGATAAACAAAAAGATGTTTAGTATTTTTATTCGCTAAGGATATAGGAGTGAGATAATAAACATTGATTCCATCAATCGTCTCTTCTTTAATACTAACGCCATATTTCTCTGCTCGTTTTTTTACATCATACTCACCTGATACTCTAATATATTCAACCCATTCTTTCCACTCTTCTTTGGTTTTAGGGATAAAGTGACGCCTAGACTCAACATTGGGTTGCTTCAGACTTGAAAGTGTATTTTGTATCTCTTCACTGGCACAAGAAGGCAAGGGTAACTTTTTTTCTGTAATTGTCCAGTCAATACTATTATTTGACTCGACAGTAGGGATGGTTTGTGCATTCACAACCATAGAAAATAGACTCATAATAATTACTTTTTTTATCATGAATACTTTCATTTTATTTGTTAAAACTAATCATTGACTTCTTCATATCAGAACCTTCATTGAAAATCAAATCAAGAATGCTTACCCCATGCTCAAAAGGTGGGTAAAGCTGATGATATTCAGGGTACCCTTCATAGTTCATCCATTCTAATTTAATCCCATGTTCTGCCATAGACTCTTCTGTCAAATAACTTTTAGCCGAAGGACCACTCAGGTAAGTTGTACATCCAACTTCTTTAAGCATAGGGATATAACGGTCTTCTTTACTTCCAGAAAGATTATAGGCTCTAGAATCTCCACCAAACTTTGTGGTAATCCCCAATATTTCTTGAGATATTTTTTGAATCACCGTTCGGTTCATCTCTGATAGATTGGTCCATTCTTGTCCCAAATAGATATCGTCAAAAAACTCTTTATACATTTTAAAATGAGGAGCCTTTCTATAATACTGGCTTATCTTTCCCCAATGACTTTTTTGCCATCCATTTTGGGTAATTTCAACTTCACAAATGAGTCTATCTCTTGTTTTTTTACCTACAGGTACCGATATCCACTCAAGCCCTTTTGGACTCTTTATCATATTGCGGTTTCGCCAATCTTGTTTAGTGTATTGAACATCATCATAAAAGTAAAACTCGTCCACACTGTTAATGTAATCAAAATATCCTTTCCATGGTATATAGTTTGATTGTGTCATTCCAACTTTTTTACTCATTATTCCCTCTTTTGCAGTTTTAAAAAGTATAACATAGTTATGATTATAAGACAATCTTGTACCTTGAAATGGTAACGAGAGTATTATCGTTTTTCAGTTGCGGCTAAATATTCTTTATGTATAATATCGGCACATTAAAAGGGGTTTTAACTTGAATATAAAAGCACTTATAAAACTCATGCGACCTCACCAATACATCAAAAACCTCTTTATCTTCCTTCCACTTTTCTTTGCATTGAAAATTACTGACACAAGTTTACTTCTGAATGCTTTCATTGCATTCATAGCTTTTTCTCTTACAGCTTCTGCCATCTACACACTGAACGATTATCGTGACATTGAAGAAGATAGACAACATCCAAAGAAAAAGAACCGTCCTTTAGCATCTGGTGCCATCTCTAAATCTCAAGCTATTATTATCATGGTGGTACTAGGAGTAGCGGGATTTATACTTATGGCAACACTATCATTAAAAGGTGTGGGTATTCTTACTGCTTATGTTATGATGAACATTGCATACAGCTTCTATCTTAAGCATGTAGCTATTTTAGATGTAACCATCATTGCTATTGGTTTTGTCTTTCGTCTTTTTATTGGCTCAGCAGTTACAGGAATTATACTTTCTATGTGGATTGTTATTATGACCTTTCTTTTGGCTCTTTTTATGGCTCTAGCAAAGCGAAGAGATGATGTCCTGATTTATCTTGATACTGGGAAAAAGATGCGCAAAGTTATTGACGGATACAACTTGCAATTTCTTGATACAGCAATGGCGATTATGGCTTCAGTCGTTATTGTTGCTTACACTATTTACACAACATCAGGAGAAGTTATAGAAAGAGTACATAGTGAATATCTTTATTTTACTGCTCTCTTTGTGATCTTAGGTATTATGCGTTACTTACAAGTAGCTTTTGTACTTCAAGACAGTGGTTCTCCCACAAAGATTGTACTTAAAGACCGTTTTATGCAACTAACCTTACTAGGATGGATTATCTCTTTTGCTTGGATACTCTACTAATATGACAGCTATAAAATACATCATATTCGCAATGATTTCAACACTCTTTAATCTACTTTTTCAATACTTCAGCTTTGGACTCTACAACGGATGGAGTTCACTCTATGTGGCAATGTTCATTGGTACAATGGTAGGTCTTATTGTAAAATATGTTTTAGATAAAAAATTTATTTTTTATCATGAAATAAAAGATAAAAAAGATGATGCCAAAAAGTTTGCACTCTACTCACTTATGGGAGTCTTTACCACTATCATCTTTTGGGGTACAGAGATTGCTTTTGATTATTTTTTTCAAGAGCCAAATGCCAAGTACATCGGTGCCGTCATTGGTCTAAGTATTGGTTATGTCATTAAATATTTTTTAGACAAGAAGTTTGTATTTATACATAAAGAGGAAGTAGCACAATGAGTCTTATGAGCTGGGGAATGTATCCAAAAGTAAAGAATACCGTTTTGAAATTTGATAAAGAAGAAGCACTTAACCAGATTATTGCTGAGTATCATGAACTGATTCCTTATGGTTATGGTAGAAGCTATGGTGATAGTGCTTTAAGTAGTAATATTATTAATGTAAAACCTAAAGATTACTTTATTAATTTCAATGAAAAAAATGGATTACTGCATATACAAGCAGGTGTATTGCTCTCAGAGATACTAGAACACTATGTTCCAAAAGGTTGGTTTCTCAAAGTCACTCCAGGAACAAAACTCATCACAATTGGTGGTGCCATAGCTTCAGATGTTCATGGGAAAAATCACCATGTAGAGGGGTGTTTTTCTGAATGTGTAAAAGAGTTTAAGATTATGTTAGCAGATGGTGAAGTGGTGATTTGTTCTAAAGAAGCCACACCAGACTTATGGAAAGCCACTTGTGGCGGTATGGGATTAACAGGTGTCATATTGGATGCCAAAATATACCTCAAGAAGATTAATTCACAATACATCGACCAGACCACCATCAAGACTAAGAACCTCAAAGAGACTTTTACAGCTTTTGAAGAGTATCAAGACAAACCTTACTCAGTAGCATGGATAGACTGTCTTGCTAAAGGTGATGAGATAGGTAAATGTTTACTCATGGTCGGTGACTTCAGAGATGACGGTAAACTAAACTACAAACTTAAAGCCCAAAAGTCCATCCCCTTCAACTTCCCAAGCTTTGCACTCAACAACTGGAGTGTCAGAGCTTTTAATTGGCTCTATTACGGTAAAGCTAAAGAGGGTGTATCTAAACAGAGAGTAGATATAGATACTTTCTTTTACCCATTAGACGCTATAGGTCATTGGAATCGCATCTATGGCAAGAATGGGTTTACTCAATATCAGTTCATCTTACCTAAAGAGACTAGCTACGAAGGCTTAGAGGAGATATTAACAGCTATATCTAACTCAGGTAAGGGTTCGTTCCTTGCTGTACTTAAACTCTACGGTAAGGCCAATGAAAACTGGCTCTCTTTTCCCATGGAAGGATACAGCCTTGCGTTGGATTTCAAGATAGAAAAAGGATTGTTTGAACTCTTGGACAAACTAGATGAAATAGTAGTGAAACACAAGGGTAGGATCTACCTTACTAAAGATGTACGGGTTAGTAAAGAGACTTTTGAAAAAGGTTACTCAAACATAGAGAAGTTTAGAGCATACAGAAAAGAAAATAAGATGGACACAAAATTTCAGTCTATCCAATCAAAAAGAGTAGGAATATAATATGAGTTATGTATTAATCATCGGGGCGAAGAGTGACATTGCGAAAGCAACAGCAAGAGAGTATGCAAAGAATGGCTATGACCTTTACCTTGCAGCTAGAAAGGTAAATGAACTAGAAGAGTTTGCACAAGATGTTATTACCCGAACACAAAAAGAAGTAAAGCTTGTAGAATTAGATATATTGGACTACATGAGTCATCAAGCCTTCTATGACAACCTAGATGAAAAACCACTTGGTGTTGTCTCTGCTGTGGGGTATCTTGGAGATCAAGAGAAAGCACAGTCAGACTTTGTAGAGGCTCAGAAGATTATGGACACTAACTATACAGGTGTAGTGAGTCTTTTTAATATCATAGCTAATGACTTTGAGAAGAGAAAGAGTGGTTTCATCGTAGGTATCTCCTCTGTCGCTGGAGACAGAGGACGTAAAAGTAACTATATCTATGGTTCTGCCAAAGCTTCACTTACCGCTTACCTCTCTGGTCTGAGAAATAGACTCTATGGTGCACAGGTACATGTGCTTACTGTAAAGCCTGGGTTTGTTGCTACAAAGATGACGGAAGATATGGATCTGCCTGAGAAGTTGACCGCTCAACCTGAAGAGGTAGCTAGTGATATTTATAAGGCGCAACAAAGTGGAAAGAATGTGCTTTATACAAAGTGGATTTGGAAGTGGGTGATGTTAATCATTCGTAATATCCCAGAGTTTCAGTTTAAGAAAATGAGTATTTAAATTGGATTTAGCCCTTTTTGACTTCGATGGAACTATCACGACGGATGACAGCCTTATTAAGTTCATTCGCTTCGTTATCGGTGATGCAAGATTTATCATGGGCATAGCCATACTATCACCGATGCTTGTTGCTTACAAACTAAAACTCATCCCTAATTATAAAGCCAAACAGTACATGCTTTCATACTTCTTTAAAGGTCTGGCAGAAGAGAAATTCATGCAAGTAGCTAACGAATACTCCCTCAAGCACATAGATACTATCCTTCGCCCAAAAGCCATGGAGAAAATAGGATGGCACAAAGAACAAGGACATAAAATTGTCATCGTCTCGGCATCTATAGAATGCTGGCTCAAACCATGGTGTGATAAAAACAACTTAGACCTTATTGCTACCAAACTTGAGATCAAAGACAGCATAGTAACAGGCAAGTTCCTAAGTAAAAACTGCTACGGCTTAGAGAAAGCCAATAGAGTCAAAGCTCAGTACAACCTTGATGATTATGATCATATCTACGCTTATGGTGACAGTCGTGGCGACAAAGAGCTACTAGAACTTGCAGATATGCATTTCTATATGCCTTTTAAAAAATAATGTAAATAGAAGAACTGTCCTCTATGGAATTTATAAGTGGCTTTAGGATATAATTAATGCTAGCTTACTCTAAGGTAATGAATGCTTCAATTCAATTTTAAAACTATTAGTATTCTTTCTATGCTTTTTTTTATATTATTATTCTTACGAAGGGGTGCACAATTACTAAATCCGCATATTTGGAATGAAGATGGTCCCTTTAATCTGACCTCATTTATATTGCAAGGCTGGCACAATCTTTACGAGCCTACACAAGGCTATCTAGTTCTTATACCAAAACTTATTACAAATATCTCAATGAGTGTCTCTTTCATTTATTATCCTGAAATCAGTACTTGTTTAACTTGGCTATTTACAATTGTACTCGCATTATTGGTTGTATATGCGCCAACAGCGTTAAAATACCCTATTTTGGCCTCACTTTTCATGTTCCTTATACCTACCAATGCAGAAGTATTTGGGCTCCCACTCTATACTTTATGGTTTAGTGCAATTTTACTTTTTCTTGTAGCCCTGTGGCAATCCGGAGAAAAGCAAATAATGAAAAATACGTTACTAATACTTGGTGGGCTATCTTCTCCTACTATTGTGATTATTGTACCAATTCAAATTTTTAGACTGATGACACTACCAAACAAAAAAGAGGATTTTTTCACACTTATTTTAACTATTATACTTTCTGCAATTCAATTAAATTTCATTTTTTCCAGAAGCATTATCGGGGATCCTCTTCATCTAGACTTTACATTTTTACAAAATGTAATTCATAAATTTTTTGCCTATTACTATTTGGGTGCCTTTGAGCTTGATAAAATAATGCTTTGGATTGGTGGTGTATATATTGTTATCCTGATGATAACTTATTTTCTTCAAAATAAAAAAGATGTTTACTTTCTAATATTAGTCTATTTATTTTTTGCAACCATTGCATTATCTGTTTCAAGGTTCAATCCAATAAGTATTACACCAATGTTTGGAGGAGGAGCCAGATATTTCTTCTTGCCTTACATATTACTCTCCTGGATACTTATCTATATGATGGCAAAAAATAAATGGTATGAAATAATGATCATCCCAATCTTAACACTTTCCATAATAACTGCATTGCAAGGTTTTTGTCGTACACAAGACAACCTTGAATGGAGAAAACATATTGATCTATGTCAAAAAGCAAAAGGAAAATACCCCATCCCCATTCAAAATGATGGTAATGGCAAACATCCATGGCAATTATTTTTGGATGCGAAAATATGTAAACAGTATATTGATAACGATCTATTTAATCTCCCCAAACAAGGGGGGAAATAATGCAAAATATTATCAGTAAAAAGTATGTATATCTATTTTTTTTCCTACTCTCACTTGTTTATGTTACATTACTGTTAGGGATGATTACCATACACTATCAGGAACTTACATCTATACCCAATGTTAATATTTATGATGCGATGCAACACTATAACTGGAAGTATTGGATTGAAGCATCAGACAGTTTTAAAACGACATTTTCTATATTTTTACAATTTATAGATATACATTATCTTCATAGCCGAGGCATCGTTCCAATTATTATCAATATAAGCTTTATATCTCTTCTTGCATTACTTATAGCTACAATGATTCAGAAACTATTTCCTTCAAAAGGAAATCATAGTAAATCAATTCGAAATATATTGATTTTTGCTACAATCATTATTCTTTTTTCTGCCCTGCAGGACAGTACAATAATCTGGATGTTTAATCAACAACTCTTTGCTGCATACTTTTTTCCTCTCTTGTCATATTATTTATTAGTGAAATATTCAATCACTAATGATAATAGGTATTTTTATGCTCTATTATTGAGTGGCCTAATGATCATTGTATCAACACCATATTATCTCTCTGCATTGATTGTTTTGTTACTCATGGGATTTGCATTTAAAATTACTTGGTTTAAAAACCTACTTATATCAGCACTTATATTCCTGTCATTCTTTTTTTACTATGATACTATGGTAAACAATATAGCAGTTGTACATATGCTTAATGGGGAAATGGCTACAAAACTTTTTCTCTACATATTAAATTACCTTGGTAGTGTATTTGTTTATGTAAGTTTTGAACCCTGCTGTGCAACATCTTCTGTTATTGGTGGACTATTTATAGTAGGTACTTTTATTTTCTTCAGTTCTCTGGTGCTAAGAAAAAAAGTTACAGAGCCATTCTATTGGGTCATTTTGGCGTTCTTATTTTTTTATATTTTAACTGCTTTTGCTAGTTTAGAAGCAGTGAATGATAACAATTACCTTCTTTTTAACAATCGATATATAACCCCCTCATTAATTGCCTGGTCACTTATTATAATACTTTATATACACCATTTCAACACACAAAAAGTAATACAAAGAAGAGTCATGACACTCTTTTTAACTCTAATTGCTAGTTTATTTTTCTATCAGGTTTTTACCTACCAAGAGTTCAAAAAAGATACGTCAAAATTAAAATTGGCAGCAATGTCACTTAAGCTTGATATTGATGATCCTCGCTCCGTGAAAATTCTTACCCGATCTGTCTATATTATGATGTATATTCCTTCGAAAGAAACTGATGAGAAAATGTCTATCTTTGCAATCAATGATATTAAAAATAAACTCATACAAAATAGAGTACAACTTTTAAAAGAGAAAAATCCTTTTAGTTTTATCGATAAAAATAATAGAAAAATGTTAGCAGAAAATAGCTTAGATACTTCAAATTCTATCCAAGTCCTTAAGGGCGGACTTGATAAAATTATAGTAACTGATAAAAAGAAAAATATTCATCAACTTCTTGGCTGGGTTTATAATACGAAAGAAAGAAAAGTACCTGATTGGCTAATGGTTCTCGATGAGCATAATAATCTTCTAGGATATATTATTACAGGTATATCAAGAAAAGATGTTGAAATTCAATACGGAAAAGATGCTCTCTATGGTGGCTTTAGTGGCTATATTCAATATTCAAATACCCCGACTACACTTATCATGGTTAATGCGTTAAAAAGTGAAATGTTTAAAGAAAAATATCCAATTGAATAAATATAGCATCATTTAGAACCAGATAATGGGAACTTTTGTGCTTAAGAAAGTTAAATTATAAAAAAGATATCAAGGTTAAAATATGAACAATTTACAAATCATAGTATTATATATATTTATTCTACTTATTTCATCATTAATGAAATATAATAAAATAAAACTTATTATCGTTTCCCTATTGGCTTTAATAGCTATAGCAGAGATTGTCTCCCTTAATTTAACAGATACGTTAATAGATTATCGTTTCTATACCCATTTTAAAATTGAATCAATTAAAGACTTTGGTGTTTTGTTTACCGAACAGATCATAGTATTTACTATTATATATCTAATATCGGTGTATCTCATAATTAAAATATCTGATTTTATTTATACAAAACAAATTCATGATATATATAAAATTATTGGAGGACTCATACTAATCTTTATATTATGGCAAGACAATGGAATTATAAGGAATTTTACCAATATATATCAAATGACTCATGCTAAGGAGAAAACTTTTAAACAAAGTTTAAAAGCATTAAATATAAATCCAAAAGACTATATTCTACCTAAAGATTTAAAAGCTATACCTGGTAAAAACATCATAGTTATATCAATAGAGTCTCTAGAACAAGGGTTTTTTAGTAAAAATTTCAAAAACCTTGTACCAAATCTTAATAAGTATTCAAAAGAATGGACCTTTTTTAAGAATATGCCCGTGGGACCAGGTTCAGGATGGACTGCTGGCTCACTATTTACACATCAGGTTGGATTACCAGCTTTTTTAAATATGGAAAACAAGTCCTCTAAATCTAAAAATAGTACTGAAAATGTAGCGGCATGGGGAAATTTATTATTTCAGGGGACGAGAAATAGTAAATTGGTTGGATTAGGAAACATATTGAACAAAGCCGGTTATGATTATAGATATTTAATGGGGAACATAGAGTTTGCTGGAATAAAGGATCTGCTACAAAGCTATGGATATAAAACAATATCACAAAAAAACTCCATAGGAAAATATAAACCGATAATAATGGGATTAAATGATCTTGATCTATTCAGTGAAGCAAAGCTACAAATAGATGAGCTATCAAAAAATAAAGAAAAACCCTTTGCATTATTTATGTCCACAATAAACACTCACTTTCCTATTGGTATATATGATAAACGAATGGAACAATATATATCCAAGAAAGAAAACTCTTTAGAATTTTGTGTGTCATCTGTAGATTATTTAATTAATAATTTTATTGAATATTTAAAAAGTAAAGATCTTTTGAAGAACACTGCTATTTTTATTTTTCCTGATCATTTATTAATGGGGAGAGGTGGAGAGGTTCATAAAAAACTTGCTATGCAATATAGAAAGCTATACCTTTTGACAAATATAAAAAATAATCAATTTAATAAGAGAACAACCGATACTATTTATCAAGTAGACTTACCAAGATTAATTATAGATGGGTCAGGTATAAAAACAAATGCAAAATTCTTATTTGATCTTTTTGACACCAATAATAAAATAAAATTTATAGAAGAACATAATGTAAAAATAAGTACTTTAAACGTAGCGTCAATAGCTAAAGAAAACCTTAACAATAAAATAGATATACAATTAAAAGGCAGTAAAATTTATATAAAATCTGGAAAAAACGAGATTATATCTAAAATAAGCAATAAAAATATTTTATATGACTATATGTTTTCTAAAGATATGGTTTTATTAAATGAAGAAGCAAAACATTATAACTATGCTCTATCTAAAGCCAATGGAGATGATATTTACTACAAGTTATTGCATTTATTTGTAAAAATAAAAGACAACCGTATAAGTATGGTCTATTTGGGGAATAAACAAGAGGTATCTTTAATTCAATATCCCGTAAATAATAAAGTTACTTTTAGCAAAAAAGATGTAGAAAATATCATATTATCTCATAATAAGTTTTATAGAGATAAAAATAATTTAATACAAAAGGTTGAGAAAGATAACTTTTAATTTAAATATATTTTTCAGAGTATTATCAACTACTTAAGAAAATATGAGAAGT
>CAZXGY010000003.1:0-17480 GCA_964640455.1 uncultured Sulfurovum sp. | reverse complement strand
AACTATCCACTCATAGGACGTATGCGTGACTTGTTTTATGCTCTTCGTGGTCCAATGCGTCAGTACTTTGGTGATGAAACTTTTTATGACTCTTTTGAAAAATTAGAGTGGGTAAATAAGGTAGCCTCTGGAAAAAACCCTTATCTATCATTCTCTCCAACCAAACCGTATGGGAATCAAAAAACCCTTTTTAAGTATGCCAATTTTGTAAAAGAGGTAGATGAAGTACAAGAGGAATTCTGTGTTACCTTTGGTGAGAAAAGAGAGATACCTTATGTGAGTAGAAGTATAGTTGGACGTTCAGCTATGAGTGATGGTGCTATCTCTCCAGAAGGAACACGGGCTTTTTCTATTGGTGCTTATACAGGTGGTTTTCCTATAAATACAGGTGAAGGTGGGCTTACTTCAAACTTTTTAGCTACGTTAAATGTTGAAGATTGTCAGTGTACAGACTACCTAGAATTAAAAAAAGGTACTTGGTTTGCTAAGTCGGTTTACCGTATTTTACGGTTTGTTACAAACAAAGAAGTTTCTCAAAGAGTTTATAGAAAGATGGTGGTTCGTCAAAAAGACAGAGGTTCATTTATTTTTGATAATCAAAAGCTACTCTATTTTCGTATAGATTGGAAGCAGAAGTTATCTTCTTTCCCAGCTACTGTGCCAAGTGTTCTACCTGATATCACTTTTCAAATAGGGTCAGGTCTCTATGGTGTACGTCACCATGATGGTACTTTCGACTCTGAACGCTACCAAAAAGTAATGCGGTTTGCCAAGATGACAGAGGTGAAGCTTGCTCAAGGTGCTAAACAAACAGGAGGTAAACTCCTTGCAGCAAAAGTGAGTGATGACATTGCTTACTATAGAGGTATACCTACGCATCAAGATCTTATAAGTCCAAACAGATTTCCGTATGCCACAGATATGGAAACTTTTTTTGACTTTATCTCTGAGCTTCAAATACTCTCACAAAAGCCTGTAGGATTTAAAATAGTCATTTCCACAAAGGAAGACTTTGAAACGTATGCCAAGGCACTGAAGTTACGTAAAGAGGCAGGGTTGAGTATTGCAGATTTTATCACTATAGATGGTGGAGATGGAGGATCAGCTACTGCACCACTAGAGATGATGTCTAAGATAGGACTTCCTATACGTGAATCTTTGGAAATCGTTATTGAAGTATTAAATGAATATGGATTAAGAGAGGATGTTAAAATTATTGCAGCAGAGAAAGTGCTTACTCCAGATGATGTGATAGAGCTTCTTTGTCATGGTGCAGACTTCATTAATATTGCTCATGGGTTTATGATATCTGCAGGGTGTATACGTGCTAGGGAGTGTTCTGGTGCAGGAGGACGACACTGTCCGGTAGGGCTTGCTACCATGGATGAGTCTAAAAGAAGTAAATATCTCGTACTTCAAAAGGCTAAATATATAGCCAACTATCACCATGAACTTTTACATGGTGTACGTTCACTTATGGCGGTCATGGGTAAAACAGATGTCTCGGAGTTATCTATGCATGATTTGAATGAACGCTAAAAACTTTTAATCCTCTCCACCAAGCGAGCATGATGAAGATGGCTGAGTTAGTTCTCATCCTTTTGAAAAAACAAAACATATAACCCTGGTAAAACGAGTAGGGTTAATATGGTTGAAGAGATAATCCCCCCTGTAACAACCACAGAAAGAGGGTACTGTATCTCTGAACCTACACCTGTAGCATAAAGCAGAGGCAAGATACCAAAAAGTGTCGTAAAGGCTGTCATAAGTACGGGTCTCAGACGTAGTAGAGTGGCATCTTTTACAAGATCTATGGTTTTGACTGTAGGAAACTTTTTACGTAATTCATCTATAAATGAGACCAAGACTATACCATTTAGTATGGCAATGGCAAAGATGGCTATAAACCCAACTATTGCAGAGACTGAGAGGTAGATATCAGCCACTAAAAGAGCAACTATCCCACCCATAAGTCCTAGAGGAACGCCTAGCAAGATGAGAAAAGCTTTCTTAAATGAGTTAAATGCCGTGTAGAGTAGGAGCAAAATGAGTAGTAGTGTGATAGGGATAATCATTGCTAAGGTCTCTGTTGCTTCTTGCATATTTTTAAAATCACCTGCCCATTTGATGTAGTAACCGTCTGGTATTTTGACATTTTGTTTGATTTTAGCATCTGCTTCAGCCACGAAGGTTGCGATATCTCGCTCTTCTACTTCAATCGAGAGCACCATGTACCGGCTCAAGTCTTCACGTTTAATGAATGCAGGGCCTTGTATGACAGAAATATCACACACCTCTTCTAGGCTTACTACTTTCCCAGACTCAGAACGTAAGATGAGTGATTTTAAGGTGTTGATGTCTTGTTTTGCATTTTTGAGTTTAGCAACAATGCCAAAACGTTGTACACCTTCTATCTTCTGTGTGACTGCTTCTTCTCCTACACCATAACGTATGACCCTCATGACATCTTCTACACTTAAAGCATAACGCGAGAGTGCAAGGTAGTTTGGTTTTATGACGATTTGGGCTTGACCCAGTTGTGTTTCTACTTCTGCATGGTCTAGACCTTCTATGCCTTGCAGTGTTTTAGCTATTTGGGCTGCGATGCCAGACATGACCTTTTGGTCTTCACCATAGATTTTGACTGCAAGTTCTGCAGACACACCTTCAAGGAGTTCTTCTATACGCATAGCTATAGGCTGTGTGGGTACAAACTGTAAGAAGTTAAACTCTTTCTTGAGTCTATGTGTCATCTCTTTACCCAGTGCTTCAATCTCTTTAAACTCTGGGTTGAGTGTGAGGAGTACTTCCATGTAGTTACCTTGTGCGGTTTCACCTTTTTCACTACGTCCTATCATTGAGAGTACGGAAGTCACTTGTTTTGGATAGGTTTTAAGTATAAAATTCTCTATGGCTTGTGCATTTTCTACACTTTGTGTAAGCGCAGTACCTGGAATGGCTATGACTCTGTACATGATGGACTCTTCATTAAGCGCTGGCATAAACTCTCTACCTTGTTGGCTGAGTAAGCCTGCAAGCAAAAAGAAAACAAGGAAGGTAATAGCCACAAGCTTTTTAGCATGCTGTAGTGAAAAGCTAAGTAGAGGAGTATAGACAGACTTAATGGCAGTCATGAGAGGGCTGTTAGCATGTTTTCCTTTTTTGAGCAATATATAGGAGAGTACGGGTACCAGTAAAAGTGCCACAGCCAGTGAACCAAGCATCACAAAGACAATGTCAAGTGCCATAGGTGTATAGAGTTTTCCTGCTAAACCCTCAAGACTAAGGAGAGGGATGAATACCACAGCGATGATAAGTAAGGCAAAGAGTACAGGTTTTGCTACCTCTGCTGTGGCTTGTGCTATGACTTCAACTCTAGAAGCCTTTGGGTTGTCATGTAGAAGTCTAAATGAGTTCTCTACCACAACAATGGTTCCATCAACTATCATCCCTATGGCTATGGCAAGTCCTGAGAGTGACATAAGGTTTGCTGAAATACCGTACTCTTTCATCATCAAAAAGGCGATGAGTAAAGAGATGGGCAGTGAGAGTATCACGATAAAAGCAGAACGTAGTTCAAAGAGGAATAAAAAGAGAACAATAGCCACTAAAACAGAACCTGTTAGCAGTGCAGAGTTCATCGTTGAGACAGCTTTATGTGTGATTTCTGTTCTATCATAGATAATGTCTAAGCTTACACCTTTTGGTAAAGCAGCATCGACAAGAGGCATTTTAGCTTTGATGAGCTCTACTACCTTTGCAGCATTGGTACCTGAACGTTGCAGTACCATCCCAAAGACACGTTCTTTTCCATCTACAGAGACTGCTCCAAAACGTGGTGCTTTTCCCTCTTGCACAATGGCTACATCATTGATGGTGACTGCTTTTGCATCTTTGGTACGTATGACTGTATTTCTGATGTCATCCATGCTTTGGTAGAGTCCTGCTCCACGTATGAGGTATTGTTCACGGTTAAACTCTAAGTATTGCCCACCTACAGATTGGTTAGATTTTTCCAATGCAATAATGATATCATTGTAGGTAACATCTACACTTTGTAGACGTTTAGGGTCTATAAGTACTTCATACTGCTTTTCAAAACCACCCCATGAAATGACCTCTTCTACCCCATCTACTGATTTGAGTAGGGGAGTGACAGCGTACTCGTGCATTTGACGAAGTTGGCTTGGTGTGTACTGGTTCTTCTCATCTTTAAGTGCATACCATAGTACTTGTCCAAGACCTGTGGTATTTGGACCCATGACAGGGACTCCCCAACCTTTGGGTATGTCTATAGTGTTGAGTCTCTCAGTAACAAGCTGACGCAAAAGATAAGTATCATACTCATCTTCAAAAAAGATACTCACATATGAGAGTCCAAACATAGAGTTGGAGAGTATCATCTTCACCCCAGGGAGTCCTGACATAGCAGACTCTATAGGGTAGGTGATGAGCTTTTCTATGTCTTCAGCAGAGTTACCTACAGACTCTGTGTAAATAACCACTTGTTTAGGTGTGATGTCGGGAAAGGCATCTACAGGTATGTCTTGGTAGGCTTTATAGCCAAATCCTGAAATAGCTATAAAAAGTGCAATGATGAGAAATTTATACTCTATAAGTAATTTAAAAAATGAATGCATCATACGCTCCTAGTGACCATGTCCGCCAAGAGAAGACTTTAAGAGCATAGATTTTACAAAGTAAACACCCTCACTCACATACTCTTCATGTTGGGCTAAACCTTTAATGGCAATATACTCTCCTGTATAGGCGATGATTTCAACTACTTTTGCTTCATAAGGAGCATCTTCTTCATGTTCATCATGTTTGTGTTCATCTTCCTCTTCTTCATGCTCATCATCAGCATGTGTTTCATGACTTTCACCTTCTTCATGTGCATCATGGTCATGTTCTTCATGCTCAGCTTCTTCTTCATTATGGGGTTCGTCTTCATGTTCTTTCTCTACAAAAACAACCCACTCCCCTTTAAAGAGAGTTAAGGCAGATTTTTTGACCATTATGACATTTTGTGTAGGTGCTAGAGAGATAACCATCTGTGTATAGGCACCTAAAAGTAAATTTGCTGGACTTTTCTCTATTTGGAAGAGTACTTTAGCACGTTGTGTCTCTTGATCTATATTTGGTAAAAGTTGTACAAAACTTGAAGGGTACTGTCTGTTGGCTATATTTACCCAACCTTTTGTAGTGTCAGATACTTTCATGACATCGTCTACTCCTAAGTAAGCTACGGCATAGTAGCCACTTTGGTTCACTAAAGTAACCAATGGTGTTTGTGCATTGACATTTGAGTGTAGGGGTGCAAGTATCTTGCCTACAACCCCATCAGCATGTGCATAGAGTACAAATTGATCTGTAGGCTCTTTGAGATTAACTGGGTTGATATTCATAGATTTAAGTTGTGATGCTAAGGCACTCTGTTTAGAGCGTATCTCTTCTAATGCGATGATAGCAGAGCTAACATCATTTTGAGAAGCAAGACCTTTTTTATGGAGTGTCATGGCTGTGTTTTTTTGCTCTTGCACTGCTTTTAGCTGTTGAACAAGGGCGATATACTCTGCAGTCATTTTGGAGAACGCTATAGATTCTATAAGTACCACTTTATCACCATCTTTTACATATTCTCCTGGTTCGATATAGTATGCTTCTAGATGTCCAGAGAGACGTGAAACGATGGTTTGCTTCTGATTAGAGAGTTGGGTAATCTGTGCATTGGTTTTAATGATTTTCCCTAGAGGTTTTAGTTCTGCGTGTTCCATTTTAATGGCAGTTGCAAAACCTAATAGTGGTAAAAGGAGTAGTAAGTATTTAGTCATTGTATTGTCCTTGTATAAAACGTAAATCTATTTTTTTATTGTTGATATTCTTTTGTGTTTGAAGTAAAGATTTTTGTGTTTGAATGAGTCTATTTTTAGCATTCATCATGATAAAGATAGACCCTTGAGAAATTTTATATCCCTCTTGTAGTAAATCATTGAGGAGTTGTTGTTCTTTTTTAAGCGTTTTAAGTGCTTGGTATTGATTGTTTAGTTCTTTGATTGAAGATTTCAACCTCTCTTTTTGCGTAAAAATATCAATTTCTAACTGTTCACTATCAAGCGTAAGTTGTTCTCTTTGAAGTTTTGCCAACATCTTTTCTTCTGACTTGTCATTGAAAATAGGTAAAGGTATAGAAATACCTACTCTAACTATGGACTGATCTGGCTCATCTTCTATACTACTATAGAGATCATAACTCTCTATGCTACTCTCATTCATACGTATTTGACTCTCAAGAAGTTTCTCTTTAGCTTGAAGTATCTGTTGCTTCGGATTTGTATGACTACTTGTTAGTATCTGTGAAGAGATAGGGTAAATAAACTGCTTCTCTAAATGTACCTTTTTTGTAAGTCCTGCGATGGCTAAAAGTTGATAATATAAAGTATTCATCTCTTGTTTTGTAGTAAACATTTCTGTTTTAAGAGAGAGCGTATCTGTTTTTACCTGTAAGTAAGCTACTTTGTTTTCAGAACCATTTTCATAACGTTGTTTAACAATATTATTTACTTTATTTGAAAGCTTGTACTCCTCTTGTAGAAGTGAAAGTAGTTTACTTTGATACACATATTCTGTATAGAAGTTTTCAAGTGTTCTCATGTATCCTGCTTTACCATCTAGAACATAGGCTTGCTGGAGTAGGGTATTTGCGTCGGCTTTATCTTCAAGTCCACTATAGTAGTTACCTGTACGTATCGTTTGTGAAATACTTCCTGAGTATTGAAAACTAGAGTCTAATCCTTTAGGATTAAAGCGTGAGGCTTCAAGTCCAAATATAGGATTTTGTGAACGAAGAAGTATTTTATTTTGTTCTTGTGTTGTTTGTAGGCTAAGTACTTGGCTTTGCAGTACTTTTGCGTTTTTTTGTGTATATTTTTTGAACTTTTCATAACTCATGCCATAAGCACTAAGCCCCAAAGTTAAAAAAATCATAATGATTTTTCTCATAGGTATCCCTGTAATAATATATTTTTGAATGTGTGTTCTAAAGAGAACTAGGATGTGGTAGTACGTTTAAGCTATAGGAGGTTTAATATTTGTTTGTTTAAAGGGAGGTGTATAACGGGTGGTTTTATGTGTAAGTGTTGTTTGACTAAAAGGTGTTTCTAAAGCCAGAATAGGTGCATCAATAATAGCCATGAAATGAAAAAGATGATGCATATCACAAAGATCACCACATTCTGCAGTCTCACTTTGCTCTAAGACATACTCATGCACAGATTCATGATGACACTCATCTTCCATAGCGATGATAGAGGCATGGGTAATATTAAAGAAGAGTGAACATAACAATAATAGTTGTATGAATTTCTTTTTCAATGCTTTGCCTTTATAGTTTGGGTTAGTGTAGCTTAAAATGTTCAATATGTAAAGTTATGAACAACAAGACCCACCACCACAATCATCTTTTTTTTCAAAGTAGGGTTTCGCTATAAATAAAAGTAAAAATCCCCATAAGATTATAGAAGAAAGTGTAGAGATGAGTCCTGCTTCTTCATGTAAGTGTATAAGTGATGCAGGGTCAATAGATGAAACATTGAAGATATAATCAAGTCCTAGTCCAAAGAGTATGCTACCTACAATAATGCTTCCAAGGTAAATAATGAGAGACTTTGTTCCAAGCATCTTTTTCACTACACCTATGGTTACCGTATTTGTAGCAGGTCCAGCAGAGAGAAAGACAAATGCTGCTCCTGCACTGACACCACTTAGCATAAGTCCTGCGGCTATAGGAAGTGAAGCTGTGGCACAAACGTACATCGGTACAGCAATGATGATGACTATGAGGTAAGAGAGCCATGCCTTGTCTTTGAGTAACTCTGCTAAGTTTTCTGGTATGGCTACGGTGATGAGTGCCCCTAAAAGCAGACCCCAAAAGAGTGGTTTTGCAATGTCACCTAAGAGTGTGACAAAAGCATATTTGAGTGTAGCTACAAAAGAAAATCCTTTTTTCTCATCATTTGGAGTACTACAACAGCTTCCTTCTCCTGTAGTACATGACTCTTCTTGCTTAGGGAGAGTATGCATAGAAAATGATGTTGTTGTTTGAGGTGCTACAGCTGAAAAGGTAGGTTTACTATCAGACAAGGCTACTGAGCTTGTCGAAGTATCTTTATCAAAGATATTCGTAAGTATCCCTGCAACCATGGCGATAATCATAGATGTAACAGCACGATAGAGTGTAAATATCCATCCAAAGATACCATAGGTAGCCATAATAGAGTCTATACCAGTAATAGGGGTAGAGATGAGAAAAGAGAGTGTTGCACCTTTAGATGCACCAGATTTTTTGATGGAAGTGGCAAGTGGTATGACTCCACAAGAACAGACAGGAAGAGGGATGCCAAAGACTGTAGACTTTACAACAGAAGAGATATTGTCTTTACCTAAATGTTTGGTAACGATGCTATCTGGGACTAACTCATGAAGTACACCTGCGAAGAGTAGACCAAAAAGTATATAAGGAGCCATAGCAAGACTAAGTTGCCAAAGGGCTTCAAAAAAGTACGTGATTTCCATCTAAGACCTTTTTTATCCTAATATAACAAAAAGTTACTTAAACGCAAATCTCTTGTTTTGTCTTTTCTTGGTTGAGTTTTTTAATGAGTTTAGCTGAGAGCTCACCATAACGTTCTTCGTCAAGACTAAGTTGCTTTTGAACCTCTTCTATATCTGTACCTTCTGCCCATGCTTTAAGTAGTTTTAACTCTTTTTTAGTGAGTTTAAGTTTAAGTATTTCAAGTAATGTATCTTCGTTCTTAAGAGGGTTTACTAGCTTTTTGATGTGTTTTTCTATTTCTATGCTAAGTGTTAACAAGTTATTTCCTATTTTGAGATTTGCATAATGAGTATATATCCTATCCCTGCAAAGAGAATAGTACCAAATAAATTGAGTGCCATGTTGGCAAAGGCTTGTACATAATGCCCAGATTCTAGTAGAAAAAAACTTTCTATAGCAAATGTTGAGTAGGTTGTCAATGCACCTAAAACACCTGTCACCATAAAAGTTTTTAGGTGAGGAGAGAGCGTAGTGTTCAAGTGAAAGTAGGCAAATAGCATACCGATAAGTAGTGAGCCTATAAGGTTGACAGTTAATGTTCCTAAGGGTAAGGCATGAACAAAGTGTTTATTGACTGTCGTGTTGATGTATAGCCGTAAGGTTGCCCCTATAGCTCCACCACTAGCGACTGCGATTATTGTGAGTAAGTTCATTATCTATAACCTTTTGCATATCATCTCTAAGTACTTCGTACCAATCTTCTTCAGCTTTACTAACATCAATAGTAGGTAAAAAATGATAGTGCACTATAGCAGAGTGGGCTGTTTTATTGTGTTCATTGAGTAGTTTTTTACTACCTGTAATCACAATGGGTTGTACCTTAAGCCCCAACTTCTCCGCAATAAGCTTAGTACCCTTTTTAAAAGAGAGTAGTTCTTGTTTAGCGGTTCTTGTACCTTCTGGAAAGATGGCTACAGGACGTTTGTAGACATCTCTGGACTCTTCAACATCTGTAATGAATTTACGTAAAGAAGACTTACTCCCTCTGTCGATGGAAATCATCTCTCCATGACTTAAGAGGTTACCAAACCATAAGGTATCAAAAAGTTCTTTTTTTGCTGCCCATCTCATATGGTTGTTTTGTACAGCTTCAAGTCCTATAATATCTACAATCCCTTGATGATTCATCACGTACATATTGGCACTTGTATCTATTTTACCTTTTTTGAGGGCTATACCACCCATCATCCAAAGTGTCAAAGAGTTGATATGATGAACAATAGTACTTTTATATTTACCAAAAAGCATCAATGCGGGTATCATTAAGACAGCCGTATTGAATGAGATAACAAAAGCACCCCAGTAAAACCTAATTTTGGCAAAGATCTTCATTTTTTATCCATCCTATGATTCCTTCTTTGTACTCTACTTTTTTATAGCCTTCACGCTCTCCAAGTAGAAGTGTATCAAGCTTTTCATCTATTTTGGTACTTGTGGTACTTGTTGCTGTTGGTATGATGTACAGTGGTGCCCCTTGCTGTACACAGATCTTTTTATGTGGTATAAAAAGTGTTAGCAGTGTGATAAATGAAATCACAGCAAAGACAAGATAAAAGAAGTCACGTTTCAATAAAAACATAAGTAAGAAGAAGAAAGAAAATGTAATAAGTGCATACTTTTTAAGTTTCTCAAAACTATCTTCTTTAGGGTTTAAATCAGACTGTGTACTCACAGAAGCATCTTCGAGTACGATGGGCACTTCTATAAATACATACTGCTTTTTAATGGTATTGAAGTAGGTAAATTTTAAAAGTTTATTTTCTACGGGAACAACAAAATAAAACTCTGCACGTACTTTGGCAAAATGACGTTTAATATTCTCTATGCCAGACTCAACGACACCCTTAAGAGACATATCTTCCATATTTGCTTCAAATGCTTCTATAGAAAGGGTGACAATATGGTTTTTTTCATCATAGTTTGAGACTTGAGAATTCTTTATCTTCATATCTGCGGCAAGTATATTACAGAAATCTTCTCTTTTTTTAAGTGTATTTATAAAGATATTTTGTGAAGGAAATGTGTTCTCTATAGTTGGAGAAGATATAAATAAAGGGGGTATACGAATATCTTTTTCTTTTGCCTGAAAATAGAAGGTATAAAAACTATCATTACCATTGCGTATGACAAGAGGTTTTTGAAAAAGAGGCTGAATTTGACTTGATGTATCAAAAGTAAATTCAGGCATATATGTACCTGTATCACCTATCCCTATAATGGTGACAGGGAAAAGTTGGTTTTCATACACTTTTTTAGGTACATATGAATATTTATATTCACTGTTTGCATTAAGCAGGTTTGTAAAAATAAGTACAAACCCTAGCAGAAGATAAACAGTGCGTAGATGTTGCATTAGGCGTCAAAACCTTTTAGCATACGTACACCATCTTCTGAACCTAATAATGCTTCTAAAGCACGCTCAGGGTGAGGCATAAGACCAAATACGTTTTTAGCTTCATTACATACACCAGCGATAGAAGTTACTGAACCATTGACTACAACAGGGTTACCTTCACTGTCTGAGTAACGAAGTAAAATTTGTTCATTCTCTTCAAGCTTCTTAAACCCTGCATCATCAATGTAGTAGTTACCATCAGCATGAGCGATAGGAATGTTAAGTACTTCACCTTTGTTACATTTATTTAAAAATGCATTGTCATTGTTGATGACACAAAGATTTTGGTGTTTAGAGATGAAGTGTAGGTCGTTGTTACGCTTTAATGCACCGGGAAGTAGTCCTGCTTCTGTAAGGATTTGAAAACCATTACAGATACCAAGTACTTTTCCCCCATCATTTGCATAAGAAGTAACGGCTTTCATTACAGGAGAAAAACGTGCAATAGAACCTGAACGTAAGTAATCTCCATAAGAAAATCCACCAGGAACTACAACGAGGTCAATACCTGTAGGGAGTTTCTCATTTTCATGCCAAACAAGTTCAGTGGTATGCCCAAGCTTTTCAAATGCGTACTGGGTATCAAACTCACAGTTTGTTCCAGGAAATCTTAATACTGCTACTTTCATCTTAGTTAATCTCTATAGTATAGTCTTCAATTACTGTATTTGCAAGAAGTGTCTCACACATCTCTTTTACTTCAGCTTCAGCCTTAGCTTTGTCCTGAGTATCAAGTTTGATGATGATTTGTTTACCAATACGTACATCCTCAACACCTGCAAAACCTAAAGAGTCTAGTGCGTGGTGTGCTGCTTTTCCTTGTGGGTCAAGTACGCCATCTTTTAAAAATACGTTTACTGTTGCTGTCATGTCTATCCTTATTTATTTCTGTTTTGAATTCTGTTTAATACTTGTTGGTACGCTTCCGTAAGTCCACCCAAGCCTTGTCTAAATCTATCTTTGTCTAACTTCTCATCTGTCTTCGCATCCCAAAGTCTAAAGTTGTCTGGACTAAGTTCATCAATGAGGATGATGTTACCATCTTTATCTCTACCAAACTCTAATTTAAAGTCTACTACTTTGATGTCTAGTTCTGCATAAAATGCTGAGAGTAGGGTATTGATACGTCTAGCCATAAATCTAATGTAGTCAAGCTCATCCGTATTATTCACAAGGTCTAAGATAAGACAGTGTTGGTCATTGAGCTTTGGGTCACCAAGTTCATCATTTTTGTAGTCAAACTCTACAAGTGTAAATGGAAGTACTGTTTTGTCTGCAATACCAAGGTTTTTACTGAGACTTCCTGTGGCGATATTTCTTACAATGACTTCAATATAGATAACTTCTGCACGTTTGTGAAGCATGTTATTGTCATCAATAGTGTCTACGTAATGGGTAGGGATACCTTTCTCATCTAAGAATTTAAAAAGCTCTGTTGAAATTTTGTTATTTAAAGCACCTTTTCCCGCTTCACTTGACTTTTTTTCGCCATTAAACGCTGTGAGGCTGTCTTTAAATTCAGAGATAAGTAGATTTTCATCTGTAGTTTCCCAAATTTTCTTTGCTTTTCCTTCATAAAGAAGTTTTGTCTTTTCCATTAATGTTTTCCTTTGTTTGTAATAATGAGTGCTTTTAAAATGTCTACAGCTGATTTAAGCTGAGCATCTTTATACATTTGTTCTTCAGTGATGATGGTGTCATCTATTTTCGTTTCATTATTTTCTGAAGAACTGTTTGTATCTACAGGATTTGTTGTATTGACATCTATTTTAGAAAGTTCACTCTGAAGGTGCTTTTTAAGATCTCTCTCTTTGAGCATGATAGGGTCTTCTTTGACTTCTATTTTCCCTAAGTGTACTTTGATGTCTGGTGTAACACCTACAGCTTGAATGGTACGACCACTTGGTAAATAGTAACGTGCTACAGTAAGTTTAAGTGCTTCATCTTCACCTATAGGCATTACCACTTGTACAGAACCCTTTCCAAAGGTCTTTTCTCCTACAACTATAGAACGATTAAAGTCTTGTAACGCACCTGAAACAATTTCTGAGGCACTAGCACTTCCACCATTAACCAGTACAACAATAGGGGTATCTGTATCAGAATCTTCTGCGTGAGCTTTATAGTCTAAGTTTTCAGTTTTCATTTTACCTTTTTGACTAACAATAACGCCATCATCAACAAAAAGGTCTACAAGTCCTACGGCTTGATCAAGTAAGCCACCTGGGTTATTTCTTAAATCCAAAACAATCCCTTGTGTATTGTTATGGTCTTTGATGGCACCTTTAACACCCTCAACCACTTTTTGATCGAATGATGTTACATGTACATAAAGAATATTGTCTTCAATCTTTTTTGCATACACCGATTGAATCTTGATAATATCTCTGGTGATTTTAATTTTAAGAGGTTTAGGTTCTTTTTTTCTGATGATAGTTAAAACAAGGCTAGTCTTTGGTTTCCCTCGCATGAGTTTCACTGATTCATCTATGTTCATACCAATGGTTGCTACATCGTCTATTTTGAGGATAATATCGCCAGATTTTACACCAGCTCTAAAAGCAGGTGTACCATCAATAGGAGCGATAACAGTCAGTGCACCATCTTTCATACCTATAGAGATTCCAAGTCCACCAAATTCACCTTTGGTTTGCACTGAGAGATCTTTATAGGCTTTAGTATCCATAAAAGTAGAGTGTGCATCAAGGTTTGTCATAAGTCCTTTAAGTGCTTTATCTACAAGATCTGTAGTATTGACATCGTCAACATATTGACTCTCTATGACATTAAGAATTTGCGTAAACTTGATGTATGCTTCTAGTTTCTCTTTTGCAGTAGAGGGAGTATGTTTTCCTGTAGTGTCTTTTGCTTGTGCAAAAGAACCAAATAAATATGCGGCAGTTACAGTAGACACGAGTCCTGCAACAATAATTTTTTTACTTTTTTTAATCATGTAGGTGATATCTCCAAATTGGTTTATAATTTTAGTTAAAAACATCTAAAAAGTTGCTTTTATATGCTATCTAGTACTATATCTCGGCAAAGTTAACCATTATTATTTTTTATCAAAATGATAAATAGAATTTTTCTCATTAGGTTTCTGGTCTGTCCAGCCTAAATAAGATGATTTAAGATGTTTCCCTCCATTAGAAAACTCTATAATAATCTGATGTATATGGTCTTCTTTATCGTTACAAAGTTTTGTACGCATGTCACAGTTAAAGATGATTTTCTCTTTTGTTGTCTTGTTTAAGTCAAGTATAAATTGAGGTTGGTTCATTTTAGTACAGTAGTGTGTGGCTAAAATTTGAGAACAATCCACATAATCATCACAATGGTACATGGTTACCATCTGTTTTTTAGTATCAGGCAAGAGGTCTTCTTGTAAAGTAGAGCCGTATCCTATATATTTATACGATATACCTGTAGCTTCTGTACCTACTAAGGGGAGTACATACGGATGTTTATAAGCATCTGTAGTACCTATTTGCTTATCTGCAGCAGAGAGCTTCCAGTCTCCGTTTAGAGAGGTTTTTATATATTCAAATAAATCTTCAGGATCCATATCTGTTGCTTGTATTGTAGTTGTAGGCATAAGTACAGTTAAAGAGAGTGCAAGTAGTCTGTTTTTTATCATTTATATATCCTAAAAGTAAAAGATTTTTTAAATTATATCAAAGTTTTTAAAAAGCTTAGAAATAGTAAATTTAATAAATTTATTAAGTAAACTTGACAACAAGTGACTAAAGGTTGTATAATAATTAAAATTCATACATTTAAGGAGTTATTCTATGAGTATATTAGAAAAATTAACCAATCAAATGCAAGGGACCATCGAATCAGGTGTCTCACTTGCTTTACATAACAAAAACCAAGAAGTAGACCCTATACACCTCGTATGGGCATTACTTACGAACTCTGGGAGTATTTTACATCAGGCATTGACTAAAATGAATGTAGATAAAGCTGCCATAGAGTTAGAGACAAAATCTTTAGCAAATAAATTACCACAAGTCTCTACTGTAACCAAAGAGAGCATTAAACTAGGGCAAAACTTAGTACGTACACTACAAAATGCAGAAGGTGTGATGACTGCTAATGGTGATCAGTACCTTGCTGTAGATGCATGGCTTATGGCAAATGTAGGTGAGAGTTTTATAAAAGATACGATGGGTAAATACCTTGATGTCTCTGAGTTTGAAAAAACGTTAGAGAGTATACGTGGGGGTAAACAGATAGACTCACAATCAGGTGATGAAACATTGGAAGCTTTGGCTCAGTATGCTGAAGACTTGAACCAGAAAGCACTAGATGGTAAGCTTGACCCTGTTATAGGTAGAGATGAAGAAGTGCAACGTATGATGCAGATACTTATACGTAAGACTAAAAACAACCCTATACTCATCGGTGAACCAGGTACGGGTAAAACGGCTATCGTTGAAGGGCTTGCACAACGTATTGTGAATAAAGAAGTGCCTTTGAGTCTTCAAAATATGCGTGTGATGAGCTTGGATATGAACAGACTCATAGCTGGAGCCAAATACCGTGGTGAGTTTGAAGATAGACTCAAAGCAGTCATTGATGAAGTGAAAGAATCAGCTAATGTTATTTTATTTATAGATGAGATACATACCATCGTAGGTGCAGGAGCCTCTGAAGGTGGAAATGATGCGGCGAACATACTTAAACCAGCACTTGCTCGTGGTGAGTTGCATACCATTGGGGCTACAACACTAAAAGAGTATAGAAAATACTTTGAGAAAGATACTGCCTTACAACGTCGTTTTCAACCTGTAAAAGTAGATGAGCCAAGCATCAATGAAGCACTACAGATACTTAGAGGAATTAAAGGTAGACTGGAAACACACCATAACGTTATCATTACCGATGCAGCACTGGTAGCTTCTGCAAAGCTTAGTGATCGTTATATTACAGACCGTTTCTTACCTGATAAAGCTATTGACCTCATAGATGAAGCAGCAGCAGAGCTTAAAATGCAGATAGAGTCTGAACCTAAAGATCTTTCTAAAGCAAAACGTGAGATAAGCACGCTTCAGGTAGAAAAAGAAGCGTTGAAGATGGAAGAGAGTGATAAGAATGCATCACGACTTGAAGAGATAGAAAAAGAGATAGCAGATTTAGAAGAGAAGCGTATGTCACTTCAAAGTCAGTTTGACAATGAAAAAGAGGTTTTCAATCAGATAGCAGAAGTAAAAAGTACTATTGAGTCTCTCAAAACGCAGGCTGAACATGTGAAACGTGATGGTGACTTTAACAAAGCAGCAGAGATAGAATATGGACAAATACCTGCTGAAGAAGCAAAGCTTAAAGCACTTGAAGACAAATGGACACAAATGATGTCTGAAGGAACATTACTTAAAAACTCTGTAGATGAAGAGATGATAGCAAGTATTGTGAGCCGTTGGACAGGTATCTCAGTGTCAAAAATGCTTCAAGGTGAAAAAGAGAAAATTTTAGCCATTGAAAGCATCTTAAAAGAAGAAGTTGTAGGACAAGAAGAGGCACTTAAAGCAGTGGCTCGTGCCATCAAGCGTAACAAAGCAGGGCTTTCGGATTTGAACAGACCCATAGGAAGCTTTATGTTCTTAGGACCTACAGGTGTAGGTAAAACACAAGTGGCTAAAACTTTAGCTAAGTTCTTGTTTGACTCTGAAAAAGCACTTATACGTATAGATATGTCTGAGTATATGGAGAAACATGCAGCTTCACGTTTAGTAGGAGCACCTCCAGGCTATGTAGGGTATGAAGAGGGTGGACAGCTCACTGAAGCAGTACGTCGTAAACCATACTCAGTGGTACTCTTTGATGAGATAGAAAAGGCACATCCTGATGTGTTTAACACACTTTTACAAGTACTAGATGATGGACGTTTGACGGATAATAAAGGGGTAACGGTAGACTTTAAAAATACCATTATCATTATGACGTCAAACATTGCGTCAGATAAGATTATGACGATTACCGATAAAGAAGAGAGACGAGAAGCCGTACAAGAAGAGCTCAAACGCAACTTTAAGCCAGAGTTCCTCAACAGACTAGATGAGCAAGTGATATTTAATCCGCTAGATTTAGAGGCAATTACGAGTATCGTAGATATTATGTTTAAAGATATTCAGAAAAAACTTGCAGAGCGTGATATTACACTGACGCTTACTGAAGGTGCAAAAGCATACATTGCAGAAGCAGGATTTGACCCAGTGTATGGGGCTAGACCATTAAAACGTGCCTTATATGAAGTGGTAGAAGACAGACTAGCAGAGCTTATACTTGAAGATAAAGTAGTTGAAGGTTCATCTGTTGCATTTGATGTTGTGGATGGGGAGATAGAAGTTAAAATAGATTAGAAGGTTGTTTAGATTTAATTATTATAAATAGTAACGCTAAGAAATAAAAATAACTATAGTATATTAAGGGATTGATTTTAAATATAGAGGATAAGTTGACTAATTC
>CAZXGY010000002.1:0-21283 GCA_964640455.1 uncultured Sulfurovum sp. | reverse complement strand
TAAGAGAAAAATAATTTGTTTTTTAAGGTGTTAAACAGGAGGAATGTTCAGGTGAACGTAATCGTATCTAAAACCCACAAAAACAAACCATAAAACAACTAAATAAACTATGCTATAATAAAACTATGAACATAAAAGAAAGAGTTGATATTATCGCTAAACAAGCAGATATTATTTATAAGAAAATATTTATTTTTTCAGCTATTGCAGGTGGTAGTTGGATATATGGCATAAAAACAAATGGTTATTTAGGTTTTATTATTTGGATAGTATTTGTACTTGCTGTTATAGGTCTTGTCGTTAACTTAACAAGACAAGGTACTTTGTATTTAGAATTAGAGGAGATAAAAAATGGAAAATCTTGAATGGCTTTATGGTATTGGTCTTATTAGTGCAATTATTATCGGATATATATCTGTAAAAAAACATTGGAAAATTGCTGACATCTTCTAATCATGTTGGCTAATCCACTACTCACAAGAACCGTACCAACACCAGCAGACCACACCTTTGGCTGCAACGGTGGAGACCTAAGAGCTAACTAAACAAAACCACTACTGCCTATACTAAAGGTGACTAGACAGTACAGCTACAGAAGATGGTACAACTAACTATGCTTACCTATATATGGAACTATGGGAGAAGAAAACAACAGCTAAACCATCATAGTATTTTAAAAAACTTAGTATAATATCTCTATGATTTATTATATATATACCCAAAGTGAAAAAGAGTTTATAGACAAAGCAAAAGAGTATTTGGTTAAAGAAGAGATGACTTATCTCTGTTTTGATGATTTAGATACTTTTGATGTACGGTATGCAGCACACCTTTTAGTGACAGGCTGTTTAGAAGAGATAAAGTTAGTGCTTGCTATCGCACAGCAAAATAACTTAACTGTAGGTATTATTCCTACGCCTAAACAAAAAGAGCTCATACGTACTTTTGCCTTATCTGCAGACCTAGAGGAGTCTATCTCTTTGGCGCTTATGCCTTCTGAAAAACCTATAGATGTACTTTATGCTAATGGGACTTTAGTACTGCAAGAAGTGGTAGTGGGTGATGCTCCTCCTCTTGATGAATTTGGGGCTACACTTAATAAAAAAACGTACTTTGATAGAGTAAAAATATTTTTCAAAACTATACAAAAAGTAAAAACTTTAAAACACATGCAAATGAAAATTACCGATGCAAAAGAAAATGAGATAAAGCTTTCTGCCGTGGGTGTAGTATGTATAGAGTATAACAATGATACTTTTGCATCAAAACTCATCGCCAAACATCTCTCTGCAAATGATGGTAAACTGGCTATGGTTATCTTATCTCCTACTTCTATTTTACAGTATATGGGGTACTTGTTTAAATCATTGGTGTCACACTTAACCCCTAAAGTTTTACCTCAGTCAGTGGGGTACATACGTTCTAGCAAAATAACCATAGAGACAAAAGAGCCTCTAGATGTATTGGTTGATTCTGTACTTGTAGGAGAAACACCTATAAAATTAGAGGTAAAAGAGAAAGCATTAGCACTAAGTGTGGGAGAGAAGTTTTGGGAAAAACAAGCCGAACAAAATAGTGGTAAAGACAGTATAAAAGTAGATCACCTTCCTTCAGATGAAGAGAGTGTAAGCTATTTGAGTAAAGCGATTCCTCTTTTTTCACATGCGAGTAAAGCACAGTATGCAACACTTTTTACAAACTTGCGAGAAGAGAGTAAGGTAAACCAAAACTTTATGGTTTTACTTATCTTAGCTACAATGATAGCGACTTTTGGACTTTTTATAAACTCCTCCTCTATCATCATTGGGGCAATGTTATTAGCACCGCTCATGCAGCCTATTGTGAGTCTAAGTATGGGTGTGTTAAGACAAGATGAAGCACTACAAATTAATGGGGCTAAAACCATAGCTATTGGGGTGTTTGCCGTACTTGCAACGGCAGCACTCATTGCACTGTTTACCCCTATAGAAAGACTCACTTCGGAGATGGCAGGAAGGCTTAGCCCTACCATACTAGATCTTTTTGTAGCTATTGTCTCAGGTGCAGCAGCAGCGTATGCAAAGTCTAATGAAAAGATACTTGGAAGTCTTGCTGGTGTGGCTATTGCAGTAGCTTTAGTGCCTCCTATCGCTGTGGCAGGTATTGGAATTGGTTGGGCTGATTGGCATATGTTCTCTACCGCATTTTTACTTTTTATTACTAACCTTGTTGGTATTGTATTAGCAGCAGCATTTACCTTTGCGATGTTAGGATTCTCTCCTCTACATTTAGCAAGAAAAGGTATAGCAATTTGGTTAATTATTGTGGCTGTTGTTGCTATACCTCTTTATAGTTCATTTTCTAAGATGCAAGAAGATATACGTATACAGAAAATGCTCTCTAATTTGAGTTTTAATGTAGGAGAGCATGATGTGAAATTGACACATATTGAGCTTCTCCATAGAGGAAAACGTAATGAGATACGCTGTGAAGTGATTAGCTCTGGTATTTTGAGTAAAGAGGAAAAAGCACGTTTAAAAGACGCTATTTTAAAAAGTATAGATAAGGTAGCAGAAGTGATTGTGACTTTTAGGTATAGGTTGTAACCTAATCTAAAATATCATGTAGTCTATTGGCATCTTGCATCCATTGGTTTAGTGTACCCCACTCTTCATTTTCAACCATTTTTTGACACTTTTTAAGTTCCGATTGAAAAGCGTTAATGGCTTCTAAAACATTGGATTTATTTTGTCTAAAGATGTCTTCCCACATATTTGGAGAAGATTTAGCAATACGGCTCATATCTTTAAATCCACCACCAGCTAGAGCGATAATACTTTTTGAAGCTTCTTGTTCCATCACAGAATTAGCTAATGCGTAAGAGAGTGCATGGGGCATATGAGAAATAAACGCGGCATGTCTATCGTGTTCATCCGCATCCATACAGACGATATTCATACCAATATTTTTAAAGAGTTCTTTTGCTATTTTTTCTTGATGGGCACCACTTTTTTCTATATCACAAAGTACCACTACTTTATCGGTATATAAATCAGCTATAGCTGCGTGTGGTCCGAATTTTTCAGTTCCTGTCATAGGGTGGGCAGCAACAAAGTTGTGGCGTATATTTTTTGGAATAGAAAGAGAGATTTTTTCTTTAGTACTTCCTAAGTCAATGACTGTACAGTGGGGAGGTAGTGTACCAAATTGCTGTGCTACGGCAATAATACCGTCAACAGGGATAGAGAGAAAAATGATATCACAGACTTTAAGTGCTTCCAAGGAGTTAGCTATTTCATCAACCAAACCGAGTTCAAGTGCCTGTGAACAGTGTAGTTTGTTATGGTCTAAACCAATAAAATAATAATCTTTAGACTGTTTTTTAAGTGCAATACTTAATGAACCACCCATGAGACCTAAGCCAACAAAGCCTACCTTGATGATATTCATATGATTCCCTGCCTAACTTTTTGGAAGAGTATATCATCATTTATCTGTTTATTATGATATTCTTATTGAAATAAAGATAGAATATTAGGAAATTATACGAAGGCTGCATTATGGTAAAAAAGACACTGTTTTCTAAGATACTTCTCTCTTGGATACTTATAGGTTCATTCCTTTTAGCACAAAAAGTCACACAGATAAAATTTGAAGGGCTCGTACATCTTTCAGCTACAACTGCCAAAGAGGTAACTGAAATTAGTATAGGTGATACTATCACTGCTTCAAATGTTAATAAATCTATTAAAAACTTTTTTGCACAGGGATACTTTAAAGACGTATGGGTTGATCAAAAGGGTGGTACACTTATTTATCACTTTAAAGAAAAATTAGCCATAGCCAATGTAGATATAAAAGGGTACGGTTCAGGAGATGATGGAGAAAAGCTTTTAGCTGGTATTGGCATTAAGAAGGGAGACCTTTATGATGAAAGACGTGTAAAAAAAGCGACAAAAACGTTAATCGCAAAGTTAGAATCACAAGGCTATTATGATACTGTTGTTGACATTTCAACAAAGGCAGTTGGAGATAGCAGTATGGCTATTACCTTTGATGTAAATAAAGGTGAAAAAATAACCATTAGAAAGATGAACTTTGTAGGGGCTAAAGAGTTAGACAAAAGTGATTTAGAAACTGATTTAGCAAATAAAGAAGAAGATGTCTTAGGTTGGATGCCGTGGAGAAATAATGGTGAAGCTTCTGTGACCCAACTAGAATATGATACACACAGAGTAAAAAATGCCTATATGCAAAGAGGATATCTTGATGCACAAGTATCAAAACCTTTGATGCGTGTAGATTTTGGTTCATACAATGCAGAAGTAGATTATCAGATTGCTGAAGGGGCACAGTACCGTGTAGGTAAGATTAGTATTACCCATCAAATAGATGGACTGGAAACGGATGATTTAAAAGATGATCTCCTTTTAAAAGAGGGTAAAGTTTTCAACATTAAACGTATGAGAAAAGATATTCAAAATTTAGAGGAAGAAGTAGGTAACTTTGGATTTGCCTATGTAAAAGTTTCTCCACAGATGAATAAAAATGCTACAGAAAAAGTTATTAATTTAAATTATGTTATTCAGCCAGGTGAACCTGTAACGATAAAAGATGTTATTATCTCTGGAAACGATACAACAAAAGATAGAGTTATTAGACGTTATATTTATCTTGCTCCTGGAGATAAATTTAATGCAAGAGACTTAAAAGACTCAAAAGCAGCTTTAGGTAGAACAGGTTTTTTTGAAAAAGTAGATATTCAAAGTCAAAGAATTTCATCAGATGAAATTAACTTACTTGTAAAAGTGAAAGAAGCATCAACAGGTACTATTTCTGCTGGTGGTGGATATGGATCTTATGAAGGACTTATGGTTAATGCTTCAATCTCAGATAAAAATATTTTTGGATCAGGAATTAATACTACTTTAGGGTTTGAAATTTCCAAAATTGCTACAAACTACAATCTCTCTTTTTCAAATCCAAAAGTATGGGATAGTATGTATAGTATGTCTTTAAGTTTGTATAAAAAAGATTATGAGTATATTGATTATACTCAAGACCAATTGGGAGCTTCTCTTTCAGTAGGTAGAGAATTTTATAGACATTTTCATACTTCTGTTGGTGTAGGATATGTAGATAATAAATCAAAATTGAATAAAAATGATAATGATTATAATACTTTAGGCACATATCAAGGTTATCTGTATAATGATCAGTATAAAAAAACATCTATATTTGCAAATTTAAATTATGATAATACAGACGATTATTATGTACCTAGAGAAGGTATGAAAGCGGCGATTAACTTAGAATACGCTGGTCTTGATGGAGATAATGTAGATATTTCACAATTTCCTAATGGATATGGTGATTTTCTTAAAACATCTGGAAAAATTGGATTTTACTATGGTATGGAAGATATTGTAGATTATGATTTAATTTTACGTCTTAAAGGTAGGTTTACATATATGTCTACAAATGATGGAGAGAAGATACCAACAGCAGAAAAACTATTTATGGGGAGTGTTGGGAGTGTAAGAGGGTATGATCCATACTCACTATCTCCACAGTTAGCAGCAGGAGAGCTTGTTGGGGGAACCTCACGTGTCTCAGGAAGTATTGAAGCTAGTATTCCACTATCTAAAGCAGCTAAAATGCGTTTGGCATTTTTTTATGATTATGGTGTGATTAGTGATGATGATGTAAAACTTTCCGTAGATAGTATAAGCAGGTCATCTACAGGTGTTGTACTTGAGTGGCAATCTGCATTTGGCCCTATTAATCTAGTATTTTCATATCCTTTAGATGACGAAGAAGGTGATAGAACAGAGAAATTTAAATTTGCAATGGGAACAAAATTCTAAATGCTTTAGATACCTAAAACTCTGTTTTTAGGTAAGCTATCTTCATCTTCTACAATAATGGCAAATGCCATAGGTTTTTCTAAAGATTTTATTTTTTCTTTTGCTAAATAGAGTGGCTTATTTGAGATAATAGTTAATGTCTGATTTTCAAATGTAAAGTTAATTGTTGCAGAGTTAGAAGCTTCGTGTAAAAATATAGTAAGGGTGTAGATAAAACTTAACCATTTGACGGATTGTTTTTCTGGTAGGAGTGTTTTATATTTTTCAAAAAGTTCCTTATTGAGAAGTTCCTTACCATGCATACGTAAAAGTAATGAAATGAGCACAATCTCTTTATGTGTAAAGCCATAGTTTAACTCTTGCATAGCAATATAAAACCCATGTTGATGTGCTTTATAGATAGTGAGTGTTTTTCCTATAGTAGAGAGTTTAAGTGCATAAAGAAGTTCTTTCTCATAAGACATATTATCTTTGATTTGAAATTGTAATACCCTATAGAGAGATAAAGCAATTTTGAGTTTCATTTTTCGTTTCTTCTCAATAGTGACTAGGGGTTTAAATCTATCTAAAAGAGAATGTATACTAGGGTTTACAGTATGAGGAAACTTATATTGACCCTCTTTCAAGAGTTGCTCCAAAAAGACTCCTTCTCTTACCCCTACAGCAGAAGAGATGACTTTCTTTGCCCCAATATGCTGGAGTATTTCATTAAAAATAAGGGTACCTTCTCTAATGGTATCGTAACGGTTTTTTTTCAGTCCAAAATTTTTAAGATTTTTAGCACTTGAAAGAGGTATAGAATGAAGATAGCCATGATGATCTTGAAGTGTGTAGATAAAAGCATGAAGTTTATCGAAAGGGTATTCTAAACGTTTCATAATCCCCTTAGAAAGAGTTCTTGCAGTCCCACCAATACCTATGGCTAGTTTTGCTTTAAAATGCTCTGGAAGCTGATTTAGTTCTTTTTGTATATAGAGGCGGGCATCTTCATGCATAGAAGAGAGTGCTTTGTCAAAAAAGAGTTCTTTGATTCTTACTGTACCTATATTGAGAGAGTAGCTATCTATAATTTTTCCATTTTGAATCAGGGCTAAGTCAGAAGAGCCTCCACCGATATCTATGCTAATTGCATTTTCTATAGGAAGGAGATTATTTGCAGCAATGGCACCATAGATAGCTTCTTGTTTCCCATCAATAATTTTAATAGAGAGACCTAACTCTTTTTTTATCCATGTGGTAAATAGTTTTCCATTGGGTGCATCACGTAGTGCAGAGGTTGCGACACACAGTATTTTTTTAGCTTGGTATTTGTCAATAGTATGGATAAAAGATTTGAGGGTTAAAAAAGCACGTTTAATAGCAATGGGTTGAAGGTAGCCTTCTTTTTCATAAGCACCTTCACCAATACGAACTTTAGATTTTTGTTCACAAATAAGATGAAAACCATAACGACTTGTTTTTTCAAAAATAACAAGTCTGGCTGAGTTTGAACCGATATCAATGATAGCAGTTCGTTTAGACATTTTAGATTACTCTAACTCTGCTTGGAGTTTATTGTATTTGAACATGAGCTCTTCAACATTTTCAACATTATCAGGGTCAGAGATGATGCAGTCTACGGGACAAACAGAGATACACTGAGGTTCATCAAAATGTCCTACACACTCTGTACACATATCTGCATCAATAAGATATATTGGATCATTCTCTTCGATTGCCTCATTTGGACACTCTTCTCTACATGCGTCACACGCGATACATTCGTCAGTTATTACTAATGCCATATTTGTTTGCCCTTGTGCGAGTCATTTGGAACACGCTAGTTATTTATACGAGTTATAACCCAACCTAGCTTATGGTTTATTTAAAAAGTGTAGAAAAAAAATATAAGTATGATTTTTTTAAAAAAGAGAGGTGAAATACCTCTCTCTTGGAGTCATTTAATGCTTAGTTATGAAATCTTTTTGGGAAAACAAAATCTATATCCACGTCTTCTTACTGTTTCTATAGTTGTAATATCAAGTGGTTTATCCATTTTTTGACGAATTTGGTTAATCGCCACTTCAATAACGTTAGGTGTTACAAGTTCAGGCTCTTCCCAAATAGCATCAAGCAGTTGTTCTTTTGAAACAATTTGGTCTTTATGCATTGCAAGGTGAGTAAGTACTTCAAATGGTTTACCTTTGAGTTCTATCTCTTCACCTTGATAGATAATTTTTTCCTCTTCAGGATTAATGATAAGGTCTTCAATTTCAATAATATTTGAGACACCAAAACGTAATTTAGCTTCTATACGTACAAGCAAGATATCATTATCAAGAGGTTTTCTGATGAAATCATCTGCACCAGAACGAAGTGCTTTAATTTCACTCTCTTTATCTTCACGCTCAGAGATAACGATAACAGATGTTTTATAGGCATCTGTTTTGATACTAGAAATTAAATCAACACTGTTTTCATTGTTTTGTGGCCATGCAAGTAGTACAAGGTCATAGTTTCTGATATCAAGATAGTATTTTGCGTCACCAAGGTTTTCAGCAATATCAGCTTGATAACCTCCTTCTATCAATACATCTGAAAGTGATTTCCCGAGCTCCACTTCCTCTTCTATAATGAGTATTCTCATAATCTGAGCCTTTATCTTTTAAGATTTGTTTAATATTATAGCATAAAAAAGGGTTTTTGGGAATTTTGATGTTTTAAGATTGAAATTCCCAAGTTTTACTTAAGGAAACTGTACAGGCATCTAAGATGTCTGGTTTAGAGATTTTGATAGTAAGCGAGTTAAGTTGCGGATAGGTACTATAAAGTAACTCTTTAAGACCTAAAAGTGCATTTTCTAAGAGCTTATAACGTTCTGATTTGAGCTTATTCTGCATAAGTAAAACCACATCAGCATAGTCTATAAATTTGTCATCGCTATAATCATAAGCGGCTTGAAAATTTATGATAACACGTTGTGGTCTGTCACGTTCAAAATCAAGCAAACCGATAATCACATCAAAGGTTAAATCCTCAATATGAATAGTCATGCCTTAAACCTTTCCCTCTTCTTTGTTGAAGATACGCACAATGTTTGGAATATGTTTATAAAAAATAATGAAAGCAATAATCCAAATAGGTGCATGTGATCCAATGCCAGGTACTTCGGGGTACATGATGTAAGAAGCAATGATAAATGCTGCCAATCCTATAAGGGAAGAGAGTGAAGAAATTTTAAGACCTTTAGCCGCTCCTAGCCAAACCACGATAGCAATGAGAGCGGGAATAGGCATCATAACTAGGAGTACACCAAAACCAGTAGCAACACCTTTTCCTCCCTCAAAAAATAAAAATGCAGAAAAACAATGTCCTATCACTGCGAGTACCGCAATCGTCCATAAGACACCCTCTGGAGCACCTAGATACATAGCAACAAGTATGACAAGTACACCTTTAATAGCATCTAGAAAAAGGGTGATAGCACCTAATTTTTTAGCAAGTTTTGGGTCTTTTTCTTTTACTACACGCAGTACATTGGTGGCACCAATGTTCCCAGAACCTGCCTCTTTGATGTCTACCCCCGCAAACTGTTTTGCTAAAAGATAGCCAAAAGGGATGCCAGCAATAAGATAGGCAGCAAGATAGAGTAAGATATTTTGATTTGTAAAGAAGTCCATTATAATTTCCTTTTGATAGGACGTAAAATGAACGAAGTCCATTTTACTACGCTAACACTGGGTTCTCCTCAGCAGAGAGCTCAACGACTAGTCTTTTTAATTTTGTTAGTGCAATTTTAGCCGAATTTAGCTAAAATAACTACAATAAACCCTAAGGGATGTTAATGAGTATTGACTATAGAAAAGAAATAAACAGACTGAAAAAAGCATTAGATGTTACTGTTGTAGCACATTACTATCAACGTGATGAAGTATTTGAGATGGCAGATATTACAGGAGACTCTTTAGAACTTGCACGTAAATGTAAAGCCGATAAGAATCCTTGGGTTGTGTTTTGTGGTGTTGGTTTCATGGGACAAAGTGTAAAAGTAATAGCACCTCAAAAGCGTGTACTTATGCCAAAGATAGCCTGCTGTGCTATGGCTCGTATGATAGATGGTAGTTACTTTGATGACTCTGTGAACTATATGGTTGAACGTGGTATACCTAAAGAGGATATTTTACCTATTACTTACATTAATTCAGATGCTACAGTAAAAGCAAAAGTAGGTGAGATGGGTGGTTTAGTCTGTACTTCATCTAATGCCTTTAAAATTATAGAAAAAGGATTAGAGAGTGGTAAAAAAATCCTTTTTGTGCCAGATAGATGTCTAGGGCAAAACTTTGCCATTCAGATGGGATTAAAATCTTGTGTTATTGGTGCAGGGGGAGAGACTGAGTGTGACCCCAAAGAAGCAGATGTTATCTGTTTTAACGGTTTCTGTTCTGTTCACCAACTCTTTACACTTGATGATATAGAGTTTTACCGTAACAAATATCCAGGTATTAAGATTGCTGTACACCCTGAGTGTGATCCAAAGATTGTAGCAGCAGCAGATTTCTCAGGTTCTACCTCACAGCTCATTAAATATGTGGGGGACCTTGACCCTGAAGAGAAAGTGGCAGTAGGAACAGAGTATAATTTAGTTAATAGAATGAGGCAGGGGAATACCTATGTACTCTCATCTACAAAACCTGAGTGTCCAACTATGAATGAAACAACCTTGGAAGATCTTTATCTGACACTTAAATCAATAGAAGATAATAAACCTATTAATGAAATCGTGGTTGATGCACATACTGTGAAGTACGCAAACTTAGCACTTGAACGTATGTTGGCGATAAAATAATGTTAAAAGAATCATTTTTAAAAGAGCTCATAGCAGAAGATATAGGAAGAGGTGACCTTTTTTCTCGTATTTCTGAGAGTAAAGAGATACGGGCATACATCATTGCTAAAAGTGATGGTATGTTTGCTGGGCGAGAGTATGTTGATGTATTGGCAAAGATGTATCATCTAAATCTTATCTGGGAAGTCAAAGATGGTGATAGTTTTACTAAAGGTAAAAAGTTACTTTTTGTTACAGGAGATTCTAAAATGATTCTCTCTTTAGAACGTTCTATTTTAGATATGGTGCTACATGCAAGCTCTATTGCAACTTTAACAGCACAATATGTAGAGGCTATTAAAGAGACAGGGGTAAAACTGTTAGATACAAGAAAGACCAGACCTTTACTGCGTGAGTTTGAGAAGTATGCTGTACGTTGTGGTGGTGGGATTAACCACCGTATGGGACTTGATGATTGTCTCATGCTTAAAGATACGCATTTGCAAACCATTGATGATTTAGATCTTTTTATGAAAGAGGTACGTCAAAAAATTCCATTTACTTCTAAAGTAGAGATAGAATGTGAGAGTTTAGAGATGGTAAAAAAAGCAATGAAAGCAGGAGCAGATATAGTCATGTGTGACAATATGTCCATAGAACAAACTAAAGAAGTGGTTGCATATAGAAATGAACATTATCCGCATATTTTACTTGAAGCTTCTGGGAATGTCACTTTAGAGACTATTAAAGAGATAGCAACAACTGGTGTAGATGCGATTAGCTCTGGATCTGTGATCCATCAAGCAAACTGGATTGATTTATCTATGAAAGTTGAATCATAAAAGTTACTTACTAATAGTTTAGTAATACATATACGATATAGTTTCGCGTTATTTGAAAGGTACAGATGATAAGAGAAAAACTTCCTTTCGAGGATGTGAAAGTCAAAATTGAACAAGCCCAGAGTATTACTATTCTTTCTCACTTAAATCCTGATGCCGATACATTAGGTACAGCATTAGGTATTTATGCTTTACTTACTCAAACAAAAGGTAAGAGGGTTGAGGTGGTGAATGCTTCAAATGCTTTACCTATGCATTTGGATTTCTTACCTAATTTTAAGAAAATTAAACATAAAATGGATTACTCAGATTCTTTGATTATTTCGTGTGATTGTGGAAGTATAGATAGATTGGGGTTTAACTTAAAAGGTAGAGATATACTTAATATAGACCATCATCAAAGTAATACTTTGTATGGTAGTATCAATGTGGTTGTATCTGAGTATGCTTCAGCTTCTCAAGTAGCTTATGTGCTTTTTGATAGACTTTATACTGTTGATACAGATGCAGCAACATGCTTTTATACAGCGTTGCTTTCAGATACAAGATATTTTACAACATCTTCTGTGAATGAAGAGGTCTTTTCTGTGGCTAAGGATTTAGTTAAAAAGGGTGCTAAACCAGAAGAGATTTCGTATAACTTTACACAGAGGCGTCCATTATCATCTGTGCGTATTTTAGAAAAGTCTTTAGCATCATTGAGTCTTTATGAAGAGGCAAAAGTAGCTGTTTTATGTGTGACAAAAGAAGAGATTATTGCTTCAGGTGCAACGATACCTGATATGGAAGGTATCGTTGACTATGCCCGTTCTTTGGCGACAGTTGAAATAGCACTCTTTGCTATGGAACTTGAGGATGGCATACGTATCTCTTTACGAAGTAAAAAGGTAGATGTTGCACGTGTTGCTATGGCATTTGGTGGTGGTGGACATAAGGTTGCCGCAGGTTTTACTCTGCAACAATGTGGATTACAAGAAAGTATAGATACAATTTTAAACAAGATAAATGAATTAGGATTACTTAATACAGAGAGCAACTAGTTGCGTGAGCTTCCTGCTGAAGGAAACTGAGTGTTAGCGGTAATAAATGAGGCTTTGCCTTATTTATGTCTGTTATATAAAAAGTATAGATACAATTTTAGACAAGATAAATGAATTAGGGTTATTAGATGAGAAATAAAAATAGTAAAAAAAGTGGTAGTAAAATTTTAGTAGGGTTTGTATTACTTGTATTATTGGCTGGAGCCGGATACATATATACAGCACCAGAATTTGAGAGAGAAGTTCCTAGTGTACAGAGTCAAAATAATCTTTTTTGGAATAGAAAAGATCCTTTAAAAGTACAACTACATGACAATGTAGGATTGAAAAGTTTTGAGTTGACATTAAGCGATGGAACCAAGAGTATTATTGTTGGACAAGGGGAGCTCGAAAACAATATAAAAGAGCAGACACTTTTGGTAAAGTATCCAAAGAGTAAAGTACTTAACCCTAAAGCAAAAAAATTAACACTTAAAGTCTCAGTGACTGACAATAGTATGTGGAATTTTATGCAGGGAAACACAAGTGAAAAAACGATAGATATTAATGTTGACTATAAAAGACCTAATGTAAATGTTTTGTCTAATTCTTATAGTATCACTCAAGGTGGAGCAGCATTAGTGGTATTTCAAGCTGAAGATGAAAATTTAGATACCCTTTACGTAGAAGCAGGTGGAGAACAATTTAAAGCGCAACCCTATAGAGAAGAGGGGTATTATGCGGCACTTATTGCTTGGCCATTTAACAAAGATGATTTCAAGGCTAAAATTATTGCTATAGATTCAGCAAATAATAAACGTGTGGTTGATATACCCTATTATATTAAAAATCATAAATATCGTGTCTCTTGGATACATGCAAAAGATAAATTTATAGATGGAAAAATCACAGATTTGGCTTCTAGTAATCCTGACTATGCAAGTATTGATGATAGAATAGAACGATTAAGAGCAATTAATGAAACAATGCGTTTAAAAAATGAAGACTTAATTCATGATTTAAGTAAAGAAGTCTCTTCTGATATTTTAGAAAATTGGAAAATACAAAAGTTTTACCCACTTAGAAATGGACAAAAAGTAGCAAGTTATGGAGATGAGCGTCACTATTATTATAAAACAAAAGATAATGAAGTTTCTCACTCTTATCATGTGGGGTACGATTTGGCAAGTACTAGAATGGCAAGTATAAAAACATCAAATGCTGGGAAAGTAGTTTATGCTAACGAAAATGGTATCTATGGAAATATGCCAATGATAGATCATGGACTTGGGCTTTACTCACTTTACGGACACTGTTCTCAGTTACTTGTTAATGAAGGAGATGAAGTAAGTGCAGGAGATACCATTGCAAAAACAGGTGTCTCTGGATTGGCGCTAGGCGATCATTTACATTTTGGTATAGTTGTTCAAGGTATTGAAGTAAGACCAGTAGAGTGGTTTGATAAAGATTGGATTAGAAAGAATATTGATAATATATTTAAAGAAGCCGATAAAATCATAAAAGGTAATTAATTTAGTCTAATATGCTATACTTGCACAAATAATTAAATTAGAGTATAATATTTAATAATATAAATATAATTTCTGATAAAGTTTAACTTTAAGTGAGAAGAATTGAAAGAGGATTTTGTCTTTTTTCAAGGAGAAAGGAAGTATAGATGCAACAACGAACTATTAAAAAATCGATTGAAGTAGTAGGAATTGGTTTACACAAAGGTGAGCCTATTAAGCTTAGACTTGAACCTTTAGATGTAGATGCCGGTATTGTTTTTTACCGTGAAGATTTAGCTTTAACTATACCTCTCTCCCCCTCATCTGTTATTGACACGCGTATGGCTACTGTTATAGGTAGTGATAAAGGCTTCATCTCTACTATCGAACATTTTTTATCTGCTGTATATGCATATGGTATCGATAATATGCGTGTCATTGTTGATGGTAATGAAATGCCTATTATGGATGGTTCTTCTATCTCTTTTTGTCTTCTACTTGATGAAGGAGGTATTGAAGAGCAAGATGCTCCCAAAAAAATAATTTGTGTTAAAAAGAAAGTTGAAGTCGTAGATGGCGATAAATTTGTAAGACTTCTTCCTAGCGATAGTGCACAATTTGATTTTAGAATTAAATTTGACCACCCTGTCATCGGTGAACAAAAAGAACGTTTTGACTTTTCAACTCAAAATTTTATAGAAGAGATTGCGAGAGCAAGAACTTTTGGCTTTGCTAAAGATATTCAGTATCTACAAAGTCAAGGTTTAGCAATGGGAGCTACACTTCAAAATGCCATAGGTTTAGACGATCATAAAGTACTTAATCCAGAAGGTTTACGTTTTGATAATGAATTTGCAAGACATAAAATTTTAGATGCTATGGGTGACATGATGGTCTCAGGGCACAATATTTTAGGAACCTATGAATCTTTTGCAGGTAGTCATCACCTAAATTATCAACTGACTACTAAATTACTCTCCGACAGTAAAAATTATGACCTTGTAGCAGTAGAAGAGTTACAAAGTAGAGCATTTGCAAGATCATTTGCCTAAACAGTATTCCCTTCTTATTATTTCTATTTCATCACCTTTACTTTTAGGGGTATATGAAGAGGATAAACTGATTCAAACTATCTCAACAGAGTTAAAAACATCTGAAATACTTTTACCTACTATTATGGAAATGCTTGAGAAATATGCTATTTCTAAAATTATTTATACCCGAGGACCGGGATCATATATGGCTATAAAACTTACATATATTATGTTGAAAACCCTTGAAATTACTCGAGATATTAAATGTTTTGGGTGTAGTGGTTTTGCATTAAATGGAAACCAACCTATTAAGGCTATTGGTAATCTCTATTTTATCAAGGAAAAAGAGACTATAATGACAAAAAAATATGAGCAGCCAGTAAATGCACCATTTGCATTACCTCAAAGTATTCATGATCTAGTGTTAGATGAAGAATCAACCCCTGAGTATATACTGCCAGCTGTGTAATGGAAGAAGTAAAATATGTTTGTATCTGTACCTGCAACCTCTGCTAACCTTGGACCCGGATTTGATACTTTAGGTCTTGCAGTAGATTTAAGAAATGAAATTATTATAAAACCTTCAAAATTTTTGAGCCTCTCTACACATGGTGAAGGAAGCGAAAATCCTAAAATCAAAAAAAACTCTCTCTTTCTTAGTATATTTAATGAAAATTATAAAAGATTATCGGGAAGAGAAGATAACTTTAGATTTGAGTTTCATAATCGTATTCCTATTTCTCGAGGACTTGGGTCTTCTTCAGCAGTTATAGTTGCAGCACTTTCTAGTGCTTATACTGCCGCAGGTAAAAAGTATAATAAAAGAGAAATATTAAATCAAGCATTACGTTATGAACATCATCCAGATAATATTACGCCAGCTGTAATGGGTGGGTTTAATGTTGCCTGTGTTGAGGGTGATAGAGTTTACAGTAAAAAAAGACGTATGCCTGATTATTTGAGAGCAGTGGTTGTTGTACCTAACCGTACGATATCGACAGCAAAATCTCGTACTATATTACCAAAAATGTATAGAAAAGATGAAACAGTGTACTCGCTTTCTCGCTCATCTTATATGACGGCACTTTTTATGTCTGAATCTTGGGACTTACTGCGTATTGCATCTAAAGATAAACTACACCAAGCAAGACGTATGAAAATGATACCTGAACTTTTTGATGTACAAAAATTAGCACTTAAACACGGTGCATTAATGTCTACACTTTCTGGATCAGGTTCTACATTTTTTAATTTAGCTTATGATAAAGATGCAGACAAAATGGCACAAGTGTTGCAGGCAAGATTCCCTCAATTTAGGGTTTTTACACTTGCTTTAGATAACACTGGCGTTATTACTAAAAATTAAGCGACAGACTTAATCTCTTTTTGGGTATAATACGCGATGAAAAAATCACAGCCAATACGTATGTGTATCGCTTGCCGAAGTAGACATCCTCAAAACACTTTGATTAGATTAAAGCTATCGGGCAAAGAAGTTGCAACATTTGATGGGTTTGGTAGAAGCTTTTACCTTTGTGATGAATGTGTGAAAAATGAAAAAAAAGTCAAAGGCTTAGTGAAGCGTTTCAAACAAGATTCGGAACAGTTCATTAAGCTATTGACAGGGTTGACTTTATAGGTCAACTCATGCGGTTAGTCGCATATAATTTAAGGAGTTAATCAAGAATGGATAAAGTTAAAATCCAAGATATCGCAGCGGAAGCTAGTTTATCAAATGCCGAGTTAGTAGATAAAGCCAAAGAATTAGGTTTTGATGTGAAAGCTGGTAATAGTACTATTAGCATGGAAAATGCTGGAATTCTTGTAGATTATGCAATCTCAGGAACCTTGCCAAAAGGGTTTTCTAAGCCTGGTGCTAAAAAGAAAATCACTGTTGTGAAGAAAAAAGTGGAAACACCACCTACGGAAGAGGTGACTGAAGTTAAAGAAGACTCAGTAGCTGTTGAGACTAAAAGTACAGAAGTAGAAACTCCTGAAGAAGAGGTCTCTCAAGAAGCACTTCCTCAAGAAGAAGTTTCAAAAGAAGAGACTGAAGTAGTTGTCGAAACAGTAGAAGAGACAAGTACCGAAGAGGCAACTCCTCCTCCTGCACCTAAAGAGGTGAAAAAACGTAAAGGTATTTCTGTTGTCAGTAAAAAAACTGAAACATCTAGCGAAGAAAACAAAGAAGTAAAGCCAGTAAGAAGAGTACTTTCTCGTGGTGGCATTAAGATTGTTAGAAAAGCAAAACCTGCACCAGTAAGAGCTGGAACAAAGATATCTTTGGGTGGGACTTTTGGGAATAAAAACTATGAACCTTATGAAGGTAAAAAGAAAATCAAAAAAGGACCAGCTCAAGCTAAAGAGTCAGGTACAAGAATTGATATTTTTAACCATGATAGTATGTCAGGCGATATCGACAGTGGTTTTGGTGGAGAAGAGGTAGTACTTTTAGACTTCTCTGACAAAAATATTTATGAAGATATGATGCGTCAAGAACAGAAACGTAAAGAAGAGATGAAGAAACGTGAAGCAGCAAATGGTGGACCGACTAAAGGTAGACAACCATTCCGTCCTCATCAAAAACGTTCTCTTAAGCGTGGTGGTAAACGTAAAAAGTATGTTAAAGAAGAAAATACTGAAATTGTAACTTCTATTGAGATACCTGAAAATGTAAGAGTATACGAGTTTGCTGAAAAAGTAAATCGCTCTATGAGTGAAGTGATAGGTTGTCTTTTTGCTCTTGGTATGATGGTGACTAAAAATGACTTCCTTTCTAAAGATGAAATAGAAATTCTTGCAGAAGAATTTGAAGTTGAAGTAACAACTGTTAACCCACTTGATGAGTTGGAAATTGTTGATGAATATAATGAAGAAGATGATGAAAATGCAGTTGAACGTCCTCCTGTTATTACTATTATGGGTCACGTTGACCATGGTAAAACATCACTTCTTGATAAGATTCGTTCGGCTAAAGTAGCTGACAGAGAAGCGGGTGGGATTACACAACACGTGGGTGCTTACCAAGTAGAGAAAAATGGTAAGAAAATTACTTTTGTCGATACTCCAGGTCACGAAGCATTTACGGCGATGAGAGCACGTGGAGCACAAGCAACAGATATTGTTATTATTGTAGTAGCTGCTGACGATGGCGTGATGCCACAAACAAAAGAGGCTATTGCCCATACTAAAGCAGCAGGTGTTCCGATGATCATTGCTGTGAATAAGATGGATAAAGAGTCAGCGAACCCTGATAATGTTAAAGCACAACTTGCTGAAATTGATGTTATGGCAACTGATTGGGGTGGAGAGTATGAATTTGTTCCAGTATCTGCACATTCAGGTTTAGGAATTGATGAGTTACTTGAAACTATCTTGCTTACTGCAGAAGTGATGGAGCTTAAAGCTAATCCAGCTAAAGCGGCTAAAGCAGTTGTAGTAGAAGCATCTTTAGAAAAAGGCTTTGGACCAGTTGCAAACGTCATTATTAAAAATGGTACGTTGAAAGTTGGTGACAATGTTATTGTTGGTAAGACATTTGGACGTATTAAAGCAATTAGACTCGATGATGGTACCAATACTACAGAGATTGGACCATCAACACCAGCTGCTATTGTGGGACTCAATGAAGTACCAGGTGCAGGTGAAGAGCTTACCGTAATGGCTACAGATAAAGAAGTACGTGAATTAGCAGAAAAAAGAGCTGAGTTTGAAAGAGCAAAAGTACTCTCTAAGAGTACAAAAGCAACACTTGATGATCTTTCAGCACTTATTGCAGAAGGTCAGTTAAAGTCACTTCCAGTGATCATTAAAGCGGATGTTCAAGGTTCTCTTGAAGCGATTAAAGGTTCATTAGAAAAACTTAGAAATGAAGAAGTAAAAGTAAATATCATACATGATGGCGTAGGTGGGGTAACTGAGAGTGATTTAACACTTGCAGATGCATCTGAACACTCAGTGGTACTTGGCTTTAATGTTCGTCCAACTGGTGCGGTGAAGAAGAAAGCGAAAGAGCTCGGTATTGAGATTCGTACTTATTCTATTATCTATGACTTACTTGATGAAGTGAAAGCACTTCTTGGTGGTATGATGAGTCCAGTAATTTCTGAAGAAGTTACCGGTCAAGCAGATGTTCGTGAAACATTTGTTGTTGGTAAAGTTGGAACGATTGCAGGATGTAAAGTATCTGATGGTTCAATCACTAGAAACTCTAAAGCAAGACTTATCCGTGATGGTATCGTTGTATATGAAAGTACAATCTCATCACTCAAGCGTTTCAATGAAGATGCAAAAGAAGTGAAAAATGGATATGAGTGTGGTATCATGCTTGCAAACTTTAATGACATTAAAGAGGGCGATGTAATCGAGACCTATAAAGATGTTGAAGAACAAGTAGTAATGGACTAAGACTCTATGACACATGAAGAGATAAAACGCCACCGTACGGAGTCTGTACTTAAAGAGATTATACCTGAAGCATTAGGTTCACTTAATGATGACCGTATTAATGGTCTTTCGGTTACAGAGGTCGTCTGTTCAAAAGGTAGAAGTGATGCTAAAGTTTATTTAGATAAATCATTTCTTACACCTAAAGAACAGGGTGAAGCGTTAAAGCAATTGCGTATAGTATCGGGTTATATTAGTAACCATTGTAAGCAGACTGAAGGGTGGTTTAATGCCCCTCGTTTTGTATTTGAGTTTGATGAGCAACCTGAACATCAAAATAAGATGGAAGACTTGTTTAAACAGATAGCAACTCGCAAAAGTAAAGAGGAAGAAGCAGGAGAGAATACAGATGAATCTTGAAGTACAAATAGCTAAAATCATCGAAGCCAATGGTGCAGCACTCTATGATACAGAAGTAGTTACAGAGTTTGATGAAACTATTTACCGTGTGTTGGTGACTAAAGTAGGTGGTGTGAAGCTAGACTTATGTGCAACTATATCTCATGAACTTTCTCCTTTTTTAGATGTGCATCCACCGATGAGCCAAGCCTACAGACTTGAGATTTCTTCTCCTGGTATTGAGCGTAAACTTATAAAGCCTGTGCATTTTAAAAATGCATTAGGTGAAAAAGTAAAACTGAAACTTGGTGCTGGTGATAAAGTGAAAGGTACACTAATATCTGCTAATAATGACGGTATTGTAATACAAACTAAGCAAGGTGAAGAAGGGTTTACCTATAGTGAACTTAACACGTGTAAAACGTATTTTGACTGGAATTAAATTCTAGATAAAAAGGAGTTGCAGTGAACAATGAATTTTATATGCAACTCGCACTCAATGAAGCTTGGAAATACCAAGGTTTAACTTACCCTAATCCTGCCGTTGGTGCGGTAATAGTAAAAGATGAAAAAATCTTAGCTATAGAAGCACACCAAAAAGCAGGTACTTCGCATGCTGAAATCTTAGCACTACTTTCTGCCTATGAAAAACTATCTAAAAATAGCATTGACTTTGATAAGTTTGATTCAAATAAAGCACATGATTTTCTTTTAGATTTACCTAGAGGTTTTTTTTCTGGCTGTAGCATTTATGTAACGTTGGAGCCATGTTCTCATAGAGGTAAAACACCTTCATGTGCACTGCTACTTGAAAAACTACATTTAACTAGAGTCATTATTGGTACACAAGATCCTATTGTTGGACATGATGGAGGGATGAAACTCTTAACCCATGTAACCTTAGATGTGTTAGAGGACCCTTGTAAAGCCTTACTCGAACCTTTTATGATATGGAAAAATAGAGCCTTTGTACTTTTTAAACTTGCACAGACCTCTAATGGTAGAATAGGGGGTGGGTACCTTAGCTCTAAAGCCTCACTTACCCATGTACATCAACTACGGGAAGTATGTAATACCTTGCTTATAGGGGGTAATACAGTAAGGGTAGATAAACCTACACTTGACTGTAGATTTACAGAGGGTAAAGCTCCTCATGTGAAGATATATAGTAAAGTAGATAATTTTGATAGAGAGATACCACTCTTTAGTATTGAAAATAGAGATGTAGATGTTGTAAATAACTTAGATTTCTTGGAAAAACCTTCGTTTGTACTTGTAGAAGGTGGAGAAGGGATGCTAGTAGCTTTGAAAGAAAAGATAGATTGGATGCTTATCTACCAGACACCTAAGCTTTCTGCAAACACTTTAACCTATAATACTACTATGAATTTACAGTTTTTACATACTGAGAAAAAAGATGTAGATATGATGATATGGAG
>CAZXGY010000001.1:2615-21295 GCA_964640455.1 uncultured Sulfurovum sp. | reverse complement strand
CTTAACCTCTTTTTTTATTGAATTTTAATTGCACTTATTTTTTGAATGGGCGATTTAAAAAGCTGATTGTCAATTCACAAGAGAGGGTTTTTGCTTCACTCATGAAGCGTGAGTATAACATACCTGTAGATACAAACAAAATTATTTCTCTCATAGGGGTAAGAAGATCGGGTAAGACCTATATGCTGTATAGTCTTATAGAACAACTTCGTTTGGATGTGCCAAAAGAGAATATGGTTTACATTAACTTTGAAGATGATAGACTCTTCCCTATAGTACTAAAAGATATGGATGCATTGGTGGAGGCATATTATGAACTCTATCCTAACAAAAGAGAGGAGAAAGTCTATTTTTTTTTAGATGAAGTGCAAAATGTAGAGGGGTGGGAGAAGTTTGTCAGACGTATTTACGATACCCTTGATGTGCAACTGTTTATTACAGGTTCATCCTCTAAACTTCTCTCAAGTGAGATAGCTACCTCTTTACGTGGTAGGAGTATCGTCTACGAGATATTTCCTTTTTCATTTAAAGAGTATTTGGGTCATAAAGAGATAGAGGTGAACTTCTATTCATCATCTAGTTTGAGCTATATGCAGAATGCTTTTAATACCTACTTGGAAGATGGGGGATTTGCAGAGACGTTTGGACAGAGTGAAGATGTACAAAAACGCATCCTCAAAGATTATCTAGATCTCATTGTTTACAAAGATATTATTGAACGTTATGCCATTAAAAACCATGCACTTTTAAAACATCTTATCAAATACCTTTTTGTCAATATGGGTACACTTATTAGTTTTACCAAACTGTACAATGAATATAAATCATTAGGCTACAGACTGAGTAAAGATACGCTTTATGAGTATGTCTCTTACCTACAGGAAGCCTATGCACTCTTTACCACGCCTATTTACAGAAACTCTGTAAAAGAGGAGCAGCGACACCCTAAGAAACTCTATGCTATAGACAATGGTTTTAAAAAACTTTTTGATGCCTCTTTGTCAAAAGATTACTCTAAACTTTATGAAAATATGGCATTTTTACATCTACGCAGACAAACACCAGAAGTCTACTACTTCAAAGGTAAACAAGAGGTTGACCTATATGCCAATATACATGGTGGTTTGCTTGTCAATGTAAGTTACGATATAGCCTCTCAAAGTACTCTAGAAAGAGAGATCACCACTTTACAAGAAGGTATGGCTTACTTTAATTTGCAAAAAAGCTATTTGGTTACAAAAGAGCGAGATGAGATTTTAAAAGTAGAGGGTAAAGAGATCGTGCTTATACCTATGTGGAAGTGGTTGCTTATGTGATGTTGCTCCAAGTCCAATTAGTAGATGATGGAGGGTGTACTTTAATCCACTCTCCAGACCACTGCACACAGCTCAACATCTATGTCGGTTTTGCGTGGTTTCATGCTATAGCTCTCTATCTTGCAGTTATCTACACTGTACTTTTCGTTGAGTGCGTCTATGTTATCTTCTAGTTCGTACTCTAGTGCTTCTATATCTTCTTGGATTTTAGATACTCTCTCTTCGGCTCTGCTCATGTCACCACGCTCTTTTAGGATGTTGCTTCCTTTTTTAAAGGCTCGTCCTAGTTTAGTAGGTGTTGTGCGTCCAAAGAGAGCTCCAAGGACTGCTATGCTTGTCTCTATCATGGAGCTTGTGGAGTCTGCTTCCTCTTTTTCTACACGCTCTTTAGCGCGGCTGAGTCTATCTAGTAGTATCTTCTCTTTTTTCTCAAAACGAGACTGAAGTTTCTCTATCTCACTCTCTTTTTTATCATTGAGCATATCTTGGACTCTTACTTTGAAGTCCCCCTCCTCTTCACCTACTTCAGACTCAAGTTTGGGCTTACTGCAACGTAACAGTTTTAGGTTCTGCTCCCTATAGAGAGACTCTTTGAGTTCTCGTATGGCTCTTTTGAGAGATTTGTCTTGGGCTATTATATGTGGGAGTGGCTGAAACTTTGCTCTGCTTGGTGGAGTGTAGGGGTAGTTTTCAAAGCTTTCCTCCTCCTCTCTTGCCTCCTCCCAATTGAGACTCTTTTGACCCTTTTTTATAGCTAATGAGAGTACAATCTCTCTCTCCTCGTCTATCCCTTTGCGTTGATTGTAGAAGTGTACTTTAGCTATGGCTCCTAGTGTTGGTATATAGGTGTTGGTTTGGCTTGGATCTAGTTCAAAATACTGACTAATAGAGTCATCAATATGCTGAAAACTCTCTAGATTATCTTTTTTTTCTATCATCGCATCTACAGTTTCAACTTCTATACTCTGTAGCTCTTTCTGCTCTGCCATCAAAGCAGAGATTTCATCTCGTTTAAGTGGTCCTTTGAGGTAGGAGAGTACCCATCGTGTAGAGAAGAGTCTTATATCTTCAAGATGTGCCGACTTGAGAAAAAAAGTTCGTTTTTGGAGGTTTGATAGTAGGGTTTTTATCTCAGCCTTACCATAACTTGCTCCTACTTTGCCACCTAAACCATCTATGACACGCTCTATATCTTGGGTGGTCTGTAGCCTACCTATAAACCATGTTCCGATGTTGGAGAGTCCTTTGTAGTCTAGGTCTACTGGGTTTTGTGTACTAAGAACCACACCCACGCCAAAGGCTCTTGCTTGTTTAAGTAGCAGAAGCATAGGCTCTTTGCTTGGTGGGTTTTTAGTAGGTGGGAAGAAGCCATATATCTCATCCATGTAGAGTATGGTTTTTAGTGCCGAGGTGCCGCTTTGTCTTCGCATCCATGCGATGTATTTGTTTAGCAGTAGCGTGACAAAGAACATACGTTCATCATCATTAAGGTGAGAGATAGAGAAAATGGCTACTTTTGCTTTACCTTTTTCATCATAAAGAAGTTTCTGTATATCTAAACTATCACCCTTTAACCATAGTGAAAATGAAGGACTTGCTAAGAGTGAGTTAAATTTTGTTGCAAGTTTAAACCGTGCATCTTGTGGATAAAAATCTTCAAGAGGAAGCACACCTATTTTTTTAAACCCTGGTTTAATGATTTTCCCAATAAGTGTCTCTATGCCTAAATTTTCTCCTGCTATCCAAGATTTTGTGATAATTTGTGCTAAAAGAATATACTCTTTAGAGTCTAAAGGGTCTGCATCAATCCCTATAAGAGAGAGTAAAGACGTTGTGGTACTCTTCAGGTAAGAAGAAAAAGTATCGCTGTCTTCCATCACTTCAGAAGGGGGTGAGTCAAGTGAAGACATAACGTTAATAGCAACACCCGCGGAACTTCCTGGAGTGTATATTGTTTTACTTACTGCTTGTAACTTGGCTGCTCTTTCAGTTGTTTGTCCCCAAGATTCTATGCCTTCTCTCCACGTAGTTGAAATCTTTTCTGCATAAGTACCTACTTCTACCTCTTTTGCTCTGGCTTCATCTGCTACCCATGGCTCAAACGCTTTAGCAGAAAAAGTAGCATCTACTAAACATAAGTTCCCCATATCTCCTTTAGGATCAATAACAATAGAAGGAATATTATCTAACGCTGCCTCTTCTATGATACCTACACCTAGCCCTGTTTTCCCAGAGCCTGTCATACCAATGATGGCTGCATGTGTCGTAAAATTTTTGTTTTTAAGTAAGGTTAGTGCATCAGTTGCATCCAAAGTTGTTTTATCTACATCTTTTCCTAGGTAAAACAGTCCTAATTTTTCATAAATTTCTTGCATGATAATCCTTTTTACTTATGGTATTGGGGGTATTTCTGTACCAGGGGGAGGAGCTACTTCACCTGGGCTAGCAGGTGTATTATTCGGAATTGTATTACTTGGTGTTTTCCCTGGTGTGGTTTTATTTGGTATTCTCGGTTTTTGCTTGATGGGTTTCTTTTTTACTACTTTTTTTATTTTAGGTTTCGTTACCCCTTGTATCATAAAAGTAATAGGCTCTTCGCCTTTTTGCTTCAAGAAAACCAATACTTTGTCTTTTTGATGATAGACATCAAACAGTTCAACATGTTTCATTACAGGGTTTACTTCTACTCTGTCTCCAAAACGTGTTGGTAATCTATAGTTATTACCTTCTACTCGTACCAAGGTATTGTCTTTTTTAAGAACAACCCAGCATACCTTAGCTAAAGAGAGTGCATAGAGTGAATTTCTAGTCTCTTGCATACAAAGTCTTGTAAATTCATCTTTTTTAATCGTGATATTGCCATCAGAACTCATAATGTCTAGATACAACACTTTCGTTGCCTGGGTTACTTTTTTAGATTTTTGTAGATAGTTATAGAGGTTTGCATTAGAGTCACGCATCATACTTACTGTTGAGAATAGTGCGACAATGATGATACCTAAGAGCCCTATAGAGATGAGTACCTCTATAAGGGTAAAGGCTTTTTGCTGTTTATTTTGCACGAAAGTCATGCCTATCCGTCCATTATCCCAACACGTACAGCTTCTTCATAGCTTGTCTCTCCTGCCATGAGCATTGCTCTTAACTTATCAGCTATGGTAGTCATACCATTTTTCTTCATTGCTTCACGGACTTGGTGGTCATTAAAACCATCTTTCATCATCCCTTTTACGTTGTCATCAATAACAAAAAGTTCACCTATTGCCTGTCTCCCTTTGTATCCAGTAAAGTCACACTCTTTACATCCTACTGCCTTAAAGTAAATCCTACCCGTTGGTAAATCTACCTCTTCCATGGTGGCTGGTGCTAAAGAAGTTCCCTCTTTACAGTGTACACAAAGTTTTCTAGCCAGTCTCTGTGCAAGTACACCCAAGAGCGTAGAAGAGATAAGAAAATTTTCAATTCCCATATCCATAAGACGACTCAAAGATGATGTTGCATCATTGGTGTGAAGGGTAGAGAGTAACAGGTGTCCCGTGAGTGCAGAACGCAATGCAATATCTGCTGTCTCAGAGTCACGTATCTCCCCAACCATAATAATGTCTGGATCTTGTCTGAGTATAGAGCGAAGTCCTGCCGCAAAAGTAAGTCCTACTTTTGCATTAACTTGAATCTGTGAGATATTATCGGCATTATACTCTACAGGATCTTCTACGGTGATAATATTTTTATCTGGCGTTGCTATGTGCTGCATACAGGCATGCAGTGTTGTTGATTTACCTGACCCTGTTGGTCCTGTAACGAGTATCATTCCATGTGCATGGTTGAGTAGCTTGTAGAGATCTTTTGTTATATCTTCTGTAAAACCTAAAGACTCCAAGGTAGGGATATGCTCAGATTGAGACAAAATCCTCATAACCACTCTTTCTCCATGATACGTAGGTAAAATAGAGACCCTTACATCGATATTCTTACCAGAGATACTCAACTGTGTACGTCCATCTTGAGGTACTCTTTTTTCAGAGATATCAAGATTGGAGATAACTTTAATACGGTTAATCACCAAGGTAACAATACTTTTATCTAAGTCAAGGTGTTTTTTCAAAGCACCATCCATACGTAAACGTACTTCACCCTTACGCTCTCCACTCTCTATGTGTATATCACTTGCACCTTTTTGAAGTGCTTGAAAAAAGAGAGAGTTCACAAGTTTAATAATAGGAGCAGAGTCTTCGGAAGAGAGTAGATCTTGTGAATTACGAATGAATTCCAGAAGATCACCTTCTACCTCTATCAGTTCATCTGAAGTGGTTGACATCTCTTCGAAGTCTGAACTTGTTTGAATTTCTAAAAATTTATTTTTAAGTCGTTCAAAACTCTCTGCATCTACAATATTGATAGGATAATGTAAGGAGAGTTTAGAGAAGTAGTTTAAGGCATCACTTAATGTTTCATCTGTAATAATAGCCGTACTAATACCATTGACTTCAGAGAAAAGAAGTGCATGTTTTATGGCTAGCTTATGGTTAATTTCCTCTTCCCAAAGGGGTTCAAGGTTAACATCTTGAAGGCGAGGAAAATGCATTATTCATCTCCAAAATCTGGATTATAATAACCTCTAGAACCACGTGTTGCAGACTCTTGGTTCTCTTCTTTTTTACTACTTGAGAAAAGTGAAGAGAAGAAACCTTTTTCTTCTGCCTCTGTACTGGCTACTTTAGGAGTAGAAGCAGTATTTGTATTTATGATACGAGAAGAAGCATGTTGTTTTTTTGGTGCTGGCGTAGGCAGTGTTGCTTGTGGTACAGCTACAGAGGTACTCACAGCAGGAGATGGTGTATAGATAGGCCCTCCTGAACCCCTTGATGGGTTCTCTACAACTACAGGCTCTGGTCCTCTATACACATCCGGAGAATGACGGATTCTTCCACTTGCTGAACCTTTTGATGTAAAAGATCCACCACGTTTTTCAAGATCTGCTAATACTATTTTATTATACTGCTCTTGTACCTGATCTAACTCAGATAAAAGTATTTTGAGCTTCTGCAAATCACTACTACTTCTTACGATATATGGAGTAAGATAAATAATTACATTTTGCTCACTTTGTCTATCTGCTGTATGTGTAAATAAAAGATCTCCAAGCACTGGTATTTCACTAAAGAAAGGTACTTTTGTTTTTCCTGTCCCATCTACCCTTTTTATAAGTCCACCTAAAATAATAGTCTCTCCATTTTTAACAATGGCATTAGTTTTCACGGTTCTTTTAGTCGTTGTTGGTCTGTCTGCAATTTGCTCTGAAGAAGGATCAAGATCTTCAATTTTTACTTCTATCTCAAGACTTACCTGATTATTGCTAGAGAGTCTTGGTTGGACTGTCAAGGTTAACCCTATATCTTCTCTAGAATAGTTGTTTACTATGTTTGATACCCCTGATGTAGACTGTTGCCCTTGGGTTAAGATAGACATCGTTTGTCCCACGTAAATAGATGACTCTTTATTATTGGTACAAAGTACAGAAGGTTCACTAAGAAGTCTTGCCGCACCATTGTTTTCCAATAGACTTAATTGTGCCCCTAAAGCAAATACTTTATTGGTATTTCCATCAATTTTAAATGCTGGATTACTATTTGAGGAAGAAGAATCATTTGTATTTAAAAAGCCTAAAAGATCTGGAGACATTTGTAAGGCTTTAGCACCCATGTTACTCACTAACGAGTAGAGCCCGTTGGTAGTAATAGCTCCACCTTCTAAACCATACTTCAATCCAATTCGTGCCGCCATATTTGTATCAACTTCAACAATCTTCGCTTTTACATATACTTGTGATTTAGGTATGTCTATTTTGCGTACCGTCTCACGTATGTTTTTTATCTGCTCTCCTGTTGCAAGTAAAATAAGTGCATTTCTCTCTAAATCAGAAACAACCATCGCTTTACTTGGTGGAGGACCACCTTTTTTAGACGTTTTTATTTTCACCGAGTTCATTTGAGCAAGAAGTTTAGAGAGTATCTTTTCCATCTCTTCTACATTAGAGTTTTTAAGACGAAGTACATACATCTTTTGTGTTTGATCTTCTCCTTTTAAATCTAGTTGCTTAATATATTTAATCATACGAGAAATATTGTTTGCTTTACCTACCAAGATTATAGAGTTTGTAGCATCATCTTTAAAGATATCTACTTTTTCACTCTCAATGGTTTGAGGAAAAAGCTTTTTAGCCATATTTTGTGCATTGGTAAAAAGATCTTTTACTGTTGAGTTTTCCAGTGCCAAAACTATGGACTTCTTTTCTCCACGCTCTTCTACTACACTGATAATTTTAGCAATAGATTTTAAGGTTCTTGGTTTGGCGGTAATCGCTAAAACATTATTTTCTTTAAATGAAATAACTTTTGCATTTTTATGAAGAAGCGGTTTGATTTTTGCACGGACAACCGCTGCATTAGAATTGTGCAACGGGAACATAACCGTTTTCATAGTATCACCATCTATGGTACTACTAACTTCTAGCCCTTCTCCTGCAGCATTTGCAGTTTTGACTACTTTGTAATACTCACCTTGGTCGATAAGCGTAAGTCCTTTACTCCCCAAGATTGAGTTTGCCAAAGGAATAAGCCCACTCTTTTTAATAGGTTCTTGAGAGACAAAGTTTATTTTTCCTTTTAAGTCACTCTCTATCAAAATATTTTTATGCGTAATTTTAGAAACCATTTCTATAAAATCTCTTACATTGAGGTTTCTAAAATTTACATCTACTTTCTCTTCTTCTGCTTGTACTCCTACTGACAACAATAACAATACACTCAATACTATTTTAGTTAATTTCATATTCTAGCTCCATTTCTTCTTTTCCTCTTATGATAACAAGACTAAGGTTATCAACATTCTTAATATTTTTATACACACCAAAGGCAGCATTATAGCTCGTTATCTCTTGTCCATTGATAGATTTAATGACATCATTTCTTCGAATACCCAGTTTGGCGAAAGGTGAATCTCTACGGACAAAATTAATTTTAAACCCTCTTAAATCTTTTCCCTCTTTTATCTCTCCAATACCAATATTTTTATAGATATCATCCATATTGTCGGCATAGTGTTCAAGCAGTGATCTATCAATTATTTTTGTTGAGCCCTCATTGGTTACTTCGCCTAAAACTTTTTCTGCTTTAACTTTTGGATTACTCGCAGGTGCACTTTTTATACTACTTTTATTGAGTTTTCCTTTAGTGTTTTTAGCAAGGAATACCTTATAGTTTTTATCATTCTTACTGAACATCGCATAATTACTACCCGCACCCTCTAAGGTAAATCCATTGATTTTATCGCCAGAAGCCAATACTTTTGATTTATTTCGATATTCAACCGTTACTACAGCGATATCTGTTGCACTGTAGATAGCCAAAAGCTTAATCTCTTTAATGCTTCCTGCTATCTTTTTTACTTGAGGTACTGTTTTCTGAGGTGCTGCAATATTGTTTGGTGTCAACTTCACTCTATAATAAAGAGACTTACTACTTTGGTCTTCTGCTTGGTCTATGTCTATGGCAGATAACCATGTAACCTGTACAACAAACCATAATAGTTTAATAATAAGTAAGAAGGTTAAGATAGCAAGAAATATTTTAATATTTTCTGGTTTAAAAAGATTTTTCATAGAACCATCCTTTCTCATCTTTTGTTAAATGTGACTGTATCATACCAATATCACCCACCTCAACAAAATCAATACGTAGATCTTTATTTATTAAATCTACGCTACCTTCTAGTGCTCCAAATGAACCATTGGCATCGAGAGAAACACTAAGTGGCGAAAGTATACTATGCGTAAAACTTGCCTCTTTGGTTGTAGCAGGTACTTTTGTTTGCAATGCTTCATCTACCTTTAGATTAGTCACCTCTAAAGAAGAGTAAAAGAGAAGCGTAAAAAAGTCTAACTCTTCTATGTTAGCCAGTGCAATACCTTTGACATAGACAGTCACATCTTTAAGCGTTAAAGAAAATATCCCTTCTTCTATATTCTTTTCATTAAGTTTTATATCTTGCTTAGCTAATGATTGTTCTATCGTATAATAGAGTTCTGCTTTTGGCATAAACAACAATATTGAAAACCATAGCATCAAAAATATCAAAGCACTTTTTTTTACCATTTGCATTTAAACTCCACTTGATAAGCTACACCCTGCTTTTTGACTTCTAGTTTTTGTATCTCTACAGCGAGGTTCATAATTTTGACAATGACTCTATTAAGTTCTTGGTTGCTAAGATTTAAGAAAGAAGCCGTTAGCTTTTTACTTTTCTTACTCCATTTTACTTTTGAAGGAGAGACAATAGTTTTAAGCTTATCGACTTTTTTAGTCGTTTTTTTATCGCCCCATACTTTTTTAAGTGCTATGACTTCTTTAAGTTCTTGTAGTGCTGTACCAGCACTTGCATCTGTTTGACCAGAAGTTACCCCTTGTTTATAGATAAGCGCTATTAACAATAATAAAAGAGCAATCCCGACAATAAGTTCATTTTTATATCTTTTTAATTGCATCATAGGGTACCTTCTATCTGTACATCATTACTATTGGGAACTTTACTTGTATTAAACTTCTCTTTTTTTGCCAACTCTTGAAGTTTTTTTGCCACACTTTTATCTTTACAGGCAAACTGTGCTTGAAACTTTTTATCATCAATAAGTAGTGAAGTAAGTGTAGAGCCTTTAAAAATCATATGTGACAATGCTTTTACGGTATCTCTTTTTTTACGTTCTTTTTTATCAATGATTTTATATTTATCAGAAATACTTTTTCTTGCGTAAGAACTCTGTAATGAGGGGTAGTTTTCAAGAAGGGTTTGTGTCTCTTGCACTTGTGCTTCATTCTCTCCACCATATCGTGAAGCTTCTACAAAATAGATAACCGCAAAGAGCAGAAAAATAGAGGCTAATGTGTATGCTTCACTTGCCCCAACGAAAGATTTACCTCCTCCTTCAAAAGCCACACCTTTTTTAGGTGTAAAATGTGCATTGATACGTATAGGCTTTTCATCTGGGTTGAGTGCCACTTGAGGAAGAACTGTTATCGTTCCATTTAAGTTGACTAAGGCCTCTTTCTCTCCCAGTAGCATAGGTGCTGTAAAAAGATCTACGACCTGCTCAGCAAAATAGACTTTAGAGACTTGTGCTATCTCTATCCCTTTTTGCTCTAAAAATGTTTTTATTTTCTCTACATCATAGGCTATAAATAACCAGCTGTTCTCTTCTTTGACAACAAAATATTTGTGATTTTGTACATCTTCCAATAAGCCATCAAAAAGTGAAGGTGCTATACGTTTAGCCTGATACGCATACTTTACTGGTAGCTCTTCACGCTTAATAGTATAAAACTGCGGTGTCAACATAATATTGACACCATTCGCAGGTATACTTGAGACACTTTTCATATCTCTGTAGATAAGTATAAGCTCTTTAGTGTTTTCCATAAAATTCAAAATATTTGGCCTCTCCCTGTATATAGTCAAATGTAAATTTATATCCGCCACCATAATTTACTGAACATCGAGACTCCCCTAAAAAAGTGCTTCCTGCCAGTAAATTTTTCTTTCCGTTGTAGTCTCCTGCATTATCATTGACGAAAGATACAAGAGAGGGTTTAGGAAAGCTACGCTTCCACTCTCTCACTGTTTTAAGATCGATATCAAATAAAAATGAAATCAGTTCTGCTGAGCTATACTCTGCATCTATTTTTTCTGATTTGAGCGAAAAACTAAAATATTTTCGCCATGGAACACGTCCTACTTTGAGGTCATCTACTTCCATTTCATAACGGTTAAGTATTCCAGAAAATTGTTGGTAAGATATAATACCGTTTTTTTGTATAAGTCTACTTTGTTCTGGCTTGACAAACCTTTTCCCTAAACCTATCTCTAAAAGTATCATCTCTAGTAATCTATCGGGGTCTTCTAAGTTATACTCTTGTGCCAAGGTATCGAAGAGAAGTTGTGCTTCTTGAAAGAGGTGCTGTTTTTTTTCACCCCTCTCTAGTGCTAACCAATTAATATTTACACCTGTAGAGAGTGGGTTGCAACGAAGCACCATAGAAAAACGCCCATCACCTGTACGTAAAGGTACCGATCTTCTGTAGAGTTGATTAAAGAGTGACTTTTTCTTTGCAAATTTATTAAATTGCCCCACGATATCTGAATAATAGACATCTGCTTGTATCAATGCTTTTGTTGTATCAGCATCTTCTCTTACTTCATTAAAGTAGCTCAAGAGTACTACCGTTAAAGCAATCACCACAGACAATACAGAAAGTGTAATAATAAGGGCAAATCCTTTTTGAGATCTGATAACTAATGGTTGTTGTTGCATTTTATCCATCTAAAAGCTCTATTCAAGTAAAATTATTACAAATATTATACCTAAGGAATATAAATGAACAATTATAAAAATTTAAGAGCTGGTTTTTCTCTTATTGAATTACTCATCGTTATTGTAATACTTGGAGGGCTTATGGCTGTTGTTGCTCCAGGACTCATGGACTCTCAACGTAAAGCAACACGAAATACTATGTGTCTCTCTATGAAAAGTTTAGCAGGAAGATTTGAACAATTTGAATTAGACAATGGCACGCTACCTGATACCGAAGAGGGAGTACAGGCACTTCTTGCAAATCCAGATGCAGATAAATACCCAAATTATCCTGTTGTGCCTTATCTTAATAAGCCTAAGAAAGATGCATGGAATACTCCTTTTGTCTTTGTCAAAAAAGGTTCCGATATTGAAATTATCTCTTTTGCTGCAGATAGAAAAGAAGGTGGAGAAGAGTGGAATAAAGATATCTTACTTAGTGAATGTAAATAACCAATGCTTAAGTGTAAACACCAAACATATCATAAAGGTTTTACACTTATAGAACTGCTTATTGTTATCTTACTTGTCTCTATGGTTTACCTTATTGGGTTTAGCACCATAAAACTCACTAAAAAAGAGCCTAAGGCACTTACCCCCTCCAATCTTAAACACAACATTGTCTCTTCACAAAACTTTAACAGGCAAACAACGCTTTTATGTATAAATGAATGTAAAACTTGTTTACTCCGACGTGATATCTCTTCTGCCTATCAACCCTATGCGAGCAACATAGACCTTACTGGAATAAAAGCTTATACTGTAGATGCGCGAAACTCTTTAGTGCGTATAGAGTATGAACGATACAATGATAAAAAGGTGTGTCTAAAAATGAATTTTTATCCTAATGGGAGTTCTACGCAGATTATCTTGGAAAATGAAGAAGGAGCTTATTTTTTACCCAGTTATCTGGCAAAACCAAAAGTATTTGAGTCCCCTGAAGATGCAAAAGATTATTGGCTAGAGCATTCACAACTTGTATCTGACAGTGGAGAATTTTATTGAAAAATATACAGACAAATAACATTTTACGTCCAGCATTTACTATTATTGAACTCTTGGTCTCTGTTGTTATTATCTCATTTGCTATACTTTATGTTTTACAACTCTACACTACAAATAAAAAACAGATTATCTATATTTCGGAGCGTAATAAACGCTCTTTAGAAGACTCTCTCTATCTTACACCTAACATTTTAAAACATCATAAAGACACAAAAAGTGCAGATGACATTCTTGAAAAACATTTTAGAATAAAAGAGTTAGATAGTCGTGATATTTTGAAAAAAAATGAGCGTAGTATTTATATCCCCGAAGAGATACGTATTGTTCCTCCTCCTGACAGACCAGGGCCTACAGCTACGGTCAATGAAGTGAAACTAAAAGGGAAACACTCTTCTACCTATTGGCATGTGAAAATTACACGTTTTTAATTTTTTTGGATGCAGTCTTAATAAAGGTGATAAAGAGCCCTAATCCTGTTATCATTAAAAGTGTATTCCCTATGATATCATGTGACCAATAAAAGTCGCCATGTCCTTCACCATTTTGTGTCACAAAAACCACCCACAAGATACGCACAACATTCATCACAAAAAATATGATATAGCCCAAAAACATCCAAAGTACCTTATGTGTTATAGAGGCTGGATATGCCAAAATAGAGGCATATAGAAAAAGAATAGGAATCATCCCATTACACGCTTTTGTAATAATAATTTTATAATAAGGATTGATCCATATATCTATACCTTGAAGTTGTTCCGGCTTTAAAAAAAGGTCTAGGGCTTTAAGTGTAAGCGTGGTTTGTAACTCATTTATCATATGTGATATTTGTGAAGTAGGTGCATAAAATAGCACAAATAATCCACCTAAAAAAAGAAAATAAAATGCTATAAATCGTTTCATGAGACACTATACCAAGATACAGCTAAAAAAGTTATAATACATACATCTAAGATAAGGATAAAACAGAGATGCTCTTTAAGTATAAAGGTTTTGATAAATCAGGGAAAAAAGTTAAAGGTACAGTAACGGCTAGTTCCGTAGAAGAAGCTGGACAGAAACTAAAGTCACAAGGTATCTACCATGAGGGGCTTAGCCCTGCAAAAGAATTCTCACTTGAGGCCTTTTCCAAACGTCAAATGCCTGGTGAACTTCTCGCTACATTTTCCAAAGAACTTTCTTCTTATCTTAACTCTGGCATGACTATTTTAACCGCCATTAAACTCCTTGAAAATCAGCATGAGGGAGAGAAAAAATATGTCTCTTTCCTCAACTCTTTAAAAACGATGATTGATGAGGGTAAATCACTTTTCAATGCACTTCAAGCTCAAAAAGTTTATGCACTACCAGATTTTTTTCTACAAAGTCTCAATGTTGCAGGACAAAGTGGAAAAATGGTCGAAGTACTTACCAATATGTCAGATTTCTTTTCAACCCAAACAAAAGTTAGAAAGCAAGTAAAAGGTGCAATGATTTATCCAAGTGTTATTCTTGTTGTTGCCATCCTTATTATTGCATTTTTGCTTGTTTCTGTTGTACCTCAAATTACACAAATATTTGAAGATACTGATCAGGAATTACCTCAAGTTACACAAGTTGTTGTAGCAACAAGTAATTTTCTTATCGCTAATTATCTTTATATCCTCATTGGACTTATTACCTCTATTGTACTCTTTAAACTTGCCTATGCAAAAGTAGAAGCTTTTCACAAACTTATAGATGGGATATTGTTAAAAGTACCTCTCATTGGAAATTTAATTCAAAATCATGAACTTGGGCGTTTCTCTTATATTCTCTCACTTATGCTAAGTTCTGGTGTTGCCTATGCACAGGCAGTAAAGCTTGCTAAATCAACCTTTGCTAACTACCAACTTTCAGACCTTTTCAATAAAGCCTCCATAAAAGTAGAAGAGGGAAACAAACTCTCTAATTCTCTACAGATGGTCAATAGTGTAAGACTAAAACGTAATTTTATGCAAACACTTGCCTTAGGGGAAGAGTCTAGTGAAGTTGCCGAGGTCCTTAGTAATACTTCAAGTTTATATGCAGAAGAGAATGATGATAAACTTAAAATACTACTCTCTCTTCTCAACCCTTTTATGATGTTATTTATTGGTGGGTTTGTAGGTGTTATTATTGCAGCGATGATGCTACCTATCTTTACTATGACACAAGGACTTCAGTAGTTATGAAAAAGTATTTTCTCTCGTTACTCTTTTCAACATTTCTTTGGGCAGATACCATAGGAGGAGAAGCTTCTATAGGCTACTACTATCATACGATTGAAGGGAGTAGTAGCTATCATTCCCTTGGCTCAGTGGACTTCTCTGACACTTTAGACTTTTCAAGTAGTCAAGATATCTTTTTTAAGATATATATAGAACATCCTTTCCCCCTTTTTCCTAATGTAAAAATAGCATACAACTCACTCTCGCATGATGCAAACACAAAAGTAAAACATTTTGTATGGGGAGATATTCAAAACTTTACAGGAAGTATTGACAGTAGTCTATCGCTAAGCTATACAGACACGACACTCTACTATGAACTACTAGACAATTGGACTGAAATAGATGCTGGTTTTACATTTAGATATCTAAAAGGAGATATGCGTATCGATACTGCCTCTATAAGTGATGCAGTAGACTACAGTACCTTAATACCTATGCTTTATGGTAAAGCACGCTTTAACGTACCCTCTTCAGACCTTTCATTTCAAGTAGAAGCAAACCTACTAATCTTTTCTGGTATCAGTACCTATAGCTATGAAGTAAGTACACGTTATTCTTTTCCTATGGGCGTGGGTATTGAAACAGGCTATAAAGCTTTTCACTTAGACAGCGATGACCTCATAGACGGGTTAAATACAGATATTGACTTCACAGGGCTCTATGTCTCTGTCATTTGGGATTTTTAATGGCGAAACAACGATTTAGAGATGTAAAACAAGGTAAAACACCCACAGAAAAAGAGATTAAAAAAACCACCCCACCTACAGATTACTATGCACCTGCGGGGTTAAAAATAAAAGCTTTTTTAACCGATGCTTTTATGCTTGTTATGCCTATTATGTATGTGGTATTTTATCTCATCATGGGTGGACGAGAAGGTTTTGCTGACCACAAAGTACTTGGGTGGGTTTATATTCTTATCCCTCTAGTCATTGCACAAACACTATTTATGTACCATACGGGACAAACACCGGGCTACCGTGCATATAACATTAAACTTATAGATGAAAACACCAAAGAGAAGCCTTCACTTTTTATTATCATTTTTAGAAATCTCTCGGCTATTCTTTCACTCTTTACACTTATTGGCTGGGCATTGATGTTTTTTAGAAAAGACCATAAAACACTACATGATCTACTCTCTGCTACCGCTGTTGTAACCACCCATGATAAAAGAAAATAAAACACTCTCTCCCTCTTTGATGTCTCCCCTTTTGGGAGCCTACTATTTCTTTTACTTCGCTCTAGTAGGTGTCTATGTTATCTTTATGCCTAAAGTATTGCTTGAGTTGACCTATACACCTGTAGAAGTAGGTATCATCTATGCTGCGGCTCCTTTTATGCGTTTTTTACTTCCTTTTGTATTTAGACACTATATTACGCTTACACCTAACGTCTACAGACTCTCCCTACTTTTTACTTTTATAGGTACTTTACTCTTTTTACAAACTGTAGATGATTTTTACTTCTATCTCATTGCCAACCTTCTTTTTGGTGCAGCCATGGGTATCTCCTTGCCTTATGTAGAGACCATAGCTTTAGCGACACTCTCAAAACAGCATTACGGTAAAGTACGTTTGTGGGGTTCTTTGGGCTTTATGGGTATTGCCCTATGGTTGGGGAAGGTACTCTCTTCTCCCTATGAAGCACTGTACTATCTTTCTGCCACGGCATTCTTGACACTTATCTTTGGGTCACTGCTTACCAGATATGACACCATCTCCCATAGTTCTGCTAAAGAAGATGCCTCTTTTTCACTCTCAAAGTATTGGGCTTTTTGGGCATCTATCTTTCTCATGCAAGTAGGCTTTGGAGGTTTTTATAATTTCTTTACCATCTATGAAACATCTCATGGTGTATCCTTGGAAATAACTTCTTGGATGTGGAGTTTTGGTGTCTTTTGTGAGATTTTTATGCTCTATTTTCAAGGTCCTCTTCTTCAACGAAACCTATTAAACATTTTACAGTTTGCTACACTGATTACAGCCTTTAGATGGTTGGTTCTCTATCTCTTCCCCGAGTCAGTCACTATCACTTTTGCCACACAGTCACTCCATGCTATAAGTTTTGCACTCTACCATACCGCTGCTATTACCTACGTCTTTTCTCTTTATGCCCAAAAGAAGTTAGCCCAACAGTTTTTTTTAGGCATCGCCTTTGGTCTAGGAGGTTCTGTAGGGGCTATACTCTCAGGACAACTTTATGGAGAGTATCTCTTTCTCATAGAGTCCATTATTACCTTTTGTGCTTTTCTTGTTTTACTTATACACCAAAGGCGTAAAACGCATATCTTGGAAGAAGGAAATACGCAATGAGTCTTTACAGTCATGCCGTTATCTTTGCAGGAGGTAAAAGTTCACGTATGGGAGAAGACAAGGCCTTGCTTCCTTTTGGAAACCATAAAACACTTGCAGCGTATCAGTATGAAAAACTTAAAAACGTTTTTCATACGGTATCTATTTCAGCAAAAGAGAATAAATTTGATTTTGATTGTCCTATCATTACAGATATCTACGAAGAGTCATCTCCTCTTGTAGGTATACTCTCTATTTTTGAAACCATGAAAGAGCTAGATGAAGTCTTTATTTTAAGTGTCGATGCACCTTTTGTAGATGCTGTCATTATTGCAAAAATTATGGGAAAAAATACTAAGTCAGCTGATGTTATCGTAGCGAAGAGTCCTAATGGGATACAACCCCTTTGTGGACTTTATAAAAGATCTATCTTAAGACTTGCACTGAAGCAATATAAAAAGAACAATCATAAACTACAAGATTTATTAGCTTTGGCAAAAACAGAGACTGTCCTATTTGAAGAGAATAAACCTTTTACCAACCTCAATCATCCAAAAGAGTATGAAGAGGCTCTAAAGTTAAGTCTCTAGTCCTTATTGAGAATGGTACAACTCCCACCATCTATCATTTGTGTCATAAGTTTTCTAGAGAAGAAAACAAACTTTTCAAAAAGTGCAGAGTGATATTTGTCTTTATGGTATATCATTAAAAAGTCTCTTTTACACTCAAAGTTTTGTACCGCTACTTTATGTAATTTACCCTCTTCCAGTTCTCTCTCTACAGAGATTTTAGAGATACAAGTCAAACACTCTCTATTCATCAATATACTCTTAATAGACTCTGTATGTCCAAGCTCTAAAAAAATATTTAAATTATCTATTCTCTCTTTGATATAATCTAAAAATACTTCTCTTGTCCCCGAACCCTCTTCTCTTAATACCCATCTTTTATCCGATATTTCATCTATCGTACATGATTTACAAAGATTTTTATCGGCAGTAACAACGACTAGCTCATCTACCCCTATCTTCTCTTTTATAATCTCAGAACCCGATACAAACCCTTCTACAAAGCCAATATCGATAGTTCCCTTCTTAATCATATCTGCAATCTCTTTGGTATTACCCTCCTTAAGGGTAATTTTGACATCAGGGTAAGAACTCATATAGCTACAAATAATGGCAGGCATCAAGTAATCTACAATGGTAGTGCTTGCCCCTACTCTAATCATTCCTTTGTTCTCTGAGTTTTTAAACTCGTATTCTATATCTGCCAGTTTTTTAAAGATAGGTGCTATCTCTTTATGAAAAGCACGTCCTACTTCATTGAGTACCAACTTTTTATTGATTCTATCAAAGACTGGACGCCCTAAAATATTTTCTAATTCTTTAATAGACATAGAAACTGCTGACTGGCTCAATTTCATCTCTTT
>CAZXGY010000001.1:0-2515 GCA_964640455.1 uncultured Sulfurovum sp. | reverse complement strand
TTGCTATTTTTGCAGCAGCAGCCACTTTTATTGCTGACCTTGCTCCCGTAAAAGCACTCGGACTATCTCCACTGGTCATTGGTATTGTTATGGGTATTTTTTATGCCAATACACTACATAACCAAACGCCTACAGCATGGCAAAGTGGTATCACTTTTTCTGGAAAGAAAATTTTACGTTTTGCTATTGTCCTCTATGGTTTCAGAATTACCTTTCAGCAAATCGCTGAAGTTGGGATGGATGGCTTTTTAGTTTCACTTATTATGTTAAGTTCAACACTTATTATAGGCTCATGGCTTGGTACAAAAGTTTTTGGTATGGAGAAAGATACTTCAATCCTCACTGCTTCTGGGGCAGCCGTATGTGGAGCTGCTGCAGTACTCGCAACAGAACCTGTACTCAAAGCCGAAGAGTATAAAACAGCTATTGCCGTTTCTATGGTTGTGCTCTTTGGAACTATCTCTATGTTCCTCTACCCTGTACTCTATACTACTGTTATTGAAAATGCGACAGGGTTTTTACATATGAGTGCTAGAGAATTTGGTATCTATGTAGGTGGTACTATCCATGAGGTAGCACAGGTGGTTGCTGTTCCTGCTTCTGTACCAGGTGCACCACAAGAGATGGCCGATGCAGCCGTTATTGTTAAAATGACAAGGGTAATTATGATTGCACCTATGCTTATCGTTCTTGGTCTTTACCTTGCTTGGGATGCAAAAAAATCAGGTGGAGCCAGAGAGGAAAAAATGAAACTTGTTATTCCTTGGTTTGCTGTCTATTTCATCATGGTTACAGGATTTAACTCTTTACATCTTATCCCTCAAAACATTGTAGATATTATCAATGAAATAGACACCTTCTTACTCACCATGGCAATGACAGCCTTAGGTATGGGAACTGTATTCTCTAAGTTTAAAGGCTTAGGACTTGCACCTATTTACACTGCACTGAGCATGTTTGTCTGGTTAGTTGTAGGTGGCTTTATCATTACTAAACTGGTAGTAGAAGTTTTATAAGGTTTTCTATGGATATAACCATAGAAAACCCTATACTTTCCCTTTTAATATTTTCCTATTATCTTCCAATAATATTCTCATCTGTTCTATGGCAATTTCATTAAGCTTATTGAGTCTATCAGGCTGAGAAATATTCTCTTTTATAAGCAAAGCATTAATACTTTCTAAGTTTGATAAACAAACAAGTTGAGCTACATTGGCATAATCTCTAATATTTCCTTTTTTATCAGAATTCATCTCTCTCCATGTTTTTGCAGTCATCCCAAAAAGAGCCATATTTAAAACATCTGCTTCATGTGCATAGACAAAAACTATCTCTTTATTATCCAAACTTGGTGGGATGAGATTTTTCTGTATCGCATCAGTATGTATACGATAATTTATTTTAGTAAGACTCCGTTTAATATTCCACTCTAAACTTTTTGCATCTTTATCTTGTAGCCTCTGAAATTCTTTAATCATATAAAGTTTAAACTCTACAGATACCCATGAAGCAAACTCAAAAGCAATATCTTTATGGGCATATGTACCCCCATAACGTCCAGATTTGGAAAGTAACCCTATAGCATTGGTTGTTTCTATCCATTTTTTAGGAGAAAGTACAAAATGATTGAGTCCAGCTTCATTTCTAAACCCGTCGAATTCGACGGGTTTAAAATTATTATTATTAAGTTTTTCCCATAGCCCCAATAACTCTATAGTATTTTTATTTCTAAGCCAATTTTTAATCACATCATTAGGAGCATCTTCATTTTTATACCGTGCAATGTCTGTCAAAGAGATATAGTCATCACTAGAGAGATGATTGACAATGGTAATTTCTCTTCCTCTAACCTCTATCTTTCTCTTAGCCACTTACTTACGTCTCCTATAACTCAACGCTTCGAGTATATCTTTTTTCTCTATTTTTTCATGTTTATTCAGGTCAGCAATTGTGCGTCCTATCTTTTTTACTGAAGCAATACTTCTATGAGAAAGAGCAAACTTTCCTATGGCACTCTCTAATATTTTACTCGCATCATTATCTAACATACAATACTTCTCTATTTCATCTTCTGCCAGTTTACCATTTAGGTGACTCTGTTTTCTTCTCTTTTGCATTTTAAATGCTTCTATCACAGCTTGATGCATTGCTTCAGAAGTAACATCATTATTATCATTACTCTGTACCTCTTGCATGACAACAAACAAATCTATACGGTCTAAAAAAGGGTCAGAAAGTTTATTGGCATACTGTTTTATCTCTCTTTCGGAACAGCGACATGCTTTTACTTTGGAGAGCATATTTCCACAAGGGCAAGGGTTTTGTGCACCCACAAACATAATATCGGCTTCGTACTCTATTTTAGCGTTCACACGGGCTATATGCACTTTTCTATCAGACAAAGGTTCTCTCATAGCCTCCAATACCTGCTTCGTAAAATGTGGTATCTCATCAAAAAAAAGTATACCATGATTTGCCAATGCCACTTCACCTATTTTGGCTTGTCCTGAACCTC